>JBCDIP010000050.1:0-10894 GCA_038748855.1 Pseudomonadota bacterium | reverse complement strand
GGCAGCATTGGAGAAAGATCTCTCGCATACCATCAGGAGAGCAGTAAGCGTGACTCTCGACCGCCTCTTGGATCATGGATCGATCCTGCCTCGCGATCTGGACGGTAAGGGTCCGCGCACACCCAGATGGATGCCGGGCGCTGGCTGGGATCACTTTGCAGGCGGCAAGATGCGTGCGCGCTATGCCTCTCTGGTACCCGGCGCAGCATCCGGCCATAAGCTGCTGGCCTATGCAAACCTGTTTCACCCCAGTGCTGATTTCAAGCTTCAGCTGACGCTTCACAGTTGCACCAATGAGGGCTGTGAAGCGGTGAAGACATGGACCTACCACAGCTTGGAAACGCTCTTGGCGGCCAATCCGCTGTTCCATATCCACCCCGTTGCTGCGCAATAGCCGGCGCCCCACGCTTTCAAATTCGAAAGCCGCCTTCTGCCCAATTTTGAAATCGAAAATCCAAGCTTTCAGAAATCGAATTTCAGCCCGGTTAATCAAACATTAAAACCAATTAAAGCACTGAAATATCAATATATTTTCTCAGTTCGTTGAATGGCACAACACTTGATTTGTAAGAGGCCAGTGAAACGCAAATCAAGGCTTTAGACAATGAACGCACATGCACACATCAACACAGCACACTCTACCGCTTTGCCTCTCAAACTGGTCGAAGATCTCCCGTCCATCTCGGTGGTTGGCCTCGGCTATGTGGGCGCCGTTTCTGTGGCCTGTCTCTCCAGCTTGGGGCACCGGGTCATCGGTTGCGACATCGATCCCATCAAGTGCGCAGAGGTTGGTGAGGGTCGTTCTCCCATCCACGAAGACGGTCTGACGGATCTCCTCAGCGAAGGCGTCGGCAATCACCTGATCAGCACCACAGGTGACCTTCGCGAAGCTGTGTTGGGCACAGATGTGACGTTTGTTTCGGTCGGCACGCCCACCAAGGAAGGCGGCGGCTGTGACTACTCAGCGATCATTGCCTCAGCCCGCACGATCGGTGAAGCCTTGGCCCTGAAGTATGGGCACCACACGATTGTCATGCGCTGCTCAATCCCTCCCGGCACTACCTTGAGCGTCATGGTGCCGGAGATTGAGGCGGTCTCGGGTAAAAAGATGGGCCGCGATTTTGGCGTTGCCTTCAATCCTGAATTCCTGCGCGAAGGCACTGCAATTGAGGATTTCCGCGAGCCGCCCAAGACGGTTATTGGCGCCAGTGACGAGCGCACCGCCAAGATCATTGCCAAGATCTACCGGCCAGTGGACGACACACCGCTGCTGACCTCTATCGAAGCTGCGGAAATGGTGAAATATGCCGACAATGTCTGGCACGCCACCAAGGTCTGCTTTGCCAACGAAATCGGCCGCATCTGCAAGCCGCTCGGCATCGACAGCCATGATGTGATGAACATCTTCGTGCAGGACGACAAGCTCAACCTGTCGCCCTACTACCTGAAGCCTGGCTTCGCCTACGGCGGCTCGTGTCTGCCCAAAGAGGTACGCGCTGTTGCGCATCTGGCAGATGAGATGAGCGTGCATGTGCCTCTCATCCAGAGTCTGTCTCAGTCTAACGAAACCCAGATCAAACAAGCGCTGGAGATGGTCCGCGCCAGCGGCGCCAAGCGCATCGGTTTCTTAGGGCTTGCCTTTAAACGCGGTACCGACGACTTGCGTGAGAGCCCCATTCTGGAAGTGATCAACCAGCTGATCGTGGAAGGCTACGAGGTAAGCGCACACGATGAAGCCATCACGCCGGAGACCCGGATCGCCGACCAGTTCTCCTATGTGAGCAGCGTCTGCCCGCATCTGAAGCCGACCGTCGATGCCCTACCCACCCTTCTGACCGAAAGCAGCCAGGACCTGCTGGATAACGTGGACGCCGTGGTGGTGACCCACGCGTCGAACCAATACCGCGAGCTGCTCAGCGCCTGGTCCGACTTGGTGGAGGTGATCGACCTGGTCCGGCTCTTCAAGAACCTGCCCGAGCGCCCCGGCTATCAGGGCATCGGCTGGTAACCCCACCCTTAAACTTATTCAAGGAAAGCGAATATGAGCGTAGACACGCAATGGAATATCTCGCCTGTTCTCGGCACCGGAGGTGCCGACAACATTCGAGGCACCGGCCGATCCGAAGTGATCGCCGGCTTTGGCGGAGATGACAACATTATCGCCTTGAGCGGCAATGACGAAGTCTTCGGCGGCAGCGGCAACGACACGATCTACGGCCAGGGCGGCGATGACATAATCTACGGTAATGGCCGCCCCGCATACGTAGACATGTCAAACCTGGTGGTGCAACAGTCCACCACAGCCAAAGTGACTTTCATCGATGAAGGCGCCGGCTTCAGGAATGCGTTAGGCGTCTACGAGATCGCCGCTGACGGCAGCATCTCCAACGTGCAAATCCTCTTCCCAAACGCCTCTAAAGTGGGCAGCGGCGGCGATCTGATCCCCGGTCAGTCTGCCGTTGAGTTTGGGGTGAGCGATGGCGCACGGTTGGGCTTCTTCGTGGTCTCAAACGGCTACAACAAGGGAACCCTCAACAGGGAAGCTCTGACAGCTGAGACCGGCCACTACGAGTTCCGCACACCTGCCGGTGAGCCCGGTACGATCACAGATCAGGCGATTGAACTGTGGTGGGTGGACGATGCGTCCGACACCGAAGTTCATATCCGCAGCCAATACGGCTATGGGATCTTCCACTCACAAGCAGATGCTGAGAACGACTATGCCCCAAATCCGGATGCCTTCCCCCATGTGGTTGGGCGCGCAAGCACCGTGACCGGAGAGGTACTGATCGGTTTTGAGGATCTCTATCTGGGCGGCGACAAAGATTATGATGATTCCATCATCAAAATCGAACTCGGCCAACAGAACGTTGTAGCCCTTTTGCCCGAAAGCACCGGCTCTGGAAATCTGCCGGACGATGACATCCTCTATGGCGGTGACGGCGATGACGAGATCCATGGCATCAGCGGTGACGACATTATTCAGGGCGGTCGGGGCGATGATACATTGTCCGGCAACTCCGGTGATGACACGCTGGCCGGCAACAGCGGCAACGACACGCTCAATGGGAACTCCGGCAATGATGTCGCCTCAGGCGGCGATGGTGAGGACATCCTGAACGGCGGGTCAGGCGCTGACCGACTGCAGGGAGATGGCGGCAATGATGTCATCAACGGCGGCTCGGGGAATGATGTTCTGGACGGCGGCTCCGGCAATGACGCGCTCATCGGCAATTCCGGCGATGATCAGATCACCGGCGGAAGCGGCGATGATGAACTCTCCGGCAATAGCGGCAATGATCATCTAAGCGGTGAATCAGGCGCGGATACCGTGTCCGGCCACTCCGGCAATGACATGCTTTATGGCGGCAGCGGCCAGGACCGGGTCGTTGGCGGCTCCGGAGATGATCTGGTCGACGGCGGCGAGCACAATGACAAGGTCTATGGCGGCTCTGGCCAGGACGTCCTCTATGGCGGTGCGGGCAATGACTATTTGTCTGCCGGCACCGGGAACGACACGCTCTGGGGTGGCTCCGGGAACGACAAGATGATCGGTGGCCAAGGTTCCGACACCTTCATCTGGGCCTCCGATGACGTCTTGGATGCTCTGGGTGCTAACTCAGTCGACCGGATCGGTGACTTTTCCAGCGAAGACACACTTGATCTCAGCTCGCTTGGTCTCGATGCGGATTTGAGCCTGGATCAGCTGGTGTCTTTTGAGGAGATTGACCGCGGCACAATGGTCTCAGTCAATTTCGGAGGAGAAGGCGATGCATTTACGGAGCTTGCGTTGTTGCAAAACGTCTTTGACGCCAGCCTAGAAAGCTTCGTGGATGGCGACATGCTGATCATTTAACAAACTTGGGCAGGCGAGATGTGATTATTTCACCTGCCCTTGTTTCCGCATTTCAATCAGTCCTGCCTTCGTCCAAACCGTAACGACGCATGTAGATCAGCCTTTCCGGCACATAACTGGTTGGCACATGTCAGTCGCGATGACGTGCAAGCGCTCTAGAATTAAAGCCGTTGATATTCTGCTCAGATTTTGCGATGGGCGATGTTTTACGTCTTGCCGCTCCCCCGAACGACATTCCAGCAGTGCAGAGATGCCGCAATATCGGGCAAATAATTGTATTTTAAAAGAAAATTTGGAGCGGGCGATGAGATTCGAACTCACGACCCTAACCTTGGCAAGGTTATGCTCTACCCCTGAGCTACGCCCGCGTCCATATGTTGCGGCCCGGCGGTTGGTGCCAGGCGCGCAGGTTTATTGCGCAACCGAAGATGAAATGCAATAGGAACCTTGCCCCAAAGTGATCACACAACCCACAAAGCAAAATGAGAGAGAAATGACGGCCATGCCGGCAACACGCGAAGACCTCTTTGCCCGCCTTGATCAGCTGGGCATTAAGACCACAACCGTCGACCACGCGCCGGTGTATACAGTGGAAGAATCCCAAGCCCTTTGTGGCGGTATCCCAGGGGGTCACTGTAAGAACCTGTTCTTAAAGGATAAAAAGGGTGTTCTGTGGCTTGTGGTTACCCTGGAAGATGCCCAGGTCGATCTTAAAACTCTGCCAAAAACAATCGGGTCCGGGCGGCTCAGCTTTGGCAAGAGCGAGCTGCTTGGGGATGTGCTGGGCGTGGAGCCTGGCTCGGTGACCCCGTTTGCGTTGATTAACGATGTGGACCAGAAAGTTGAAGTTGTGCTGGATGAGACCATGCTGAGCCATGAAGTGTTGAACTATCACCCGCTCAAAAATGATGCGACCACCTCAATTGCAGCTCCTGATCTTGTTAAATTCGTCCAATCCTGCGGCCATACACCAAAAATCGTGAAAGTGGCCTGATCGCAGGGCTCTTCGAGGTAATTTATCTGACAGGGCCTCGTGGTGGTGTTGTATTCTATGGCATAAATGCGCACATAAGAGGCAATCTGGTCCACGCCTTGCGACGTATTGAAGTGGACCGACCCTAAAGACTAATAGGCTCGCTATGTCCTTCACTTTCTCCTATGGCGCCGGGAACGGTAAAAGCGCTGATCCACAGGCTGCGGCGCCTGGTGATCTCATCAAAGACGCAACCCAAGATACGTTCATGGCCGACGTGATTGAGGCCTCACGCTCGGTTCCGGTGATCGTGGACTTCTGGGCAGATTGGTGCGGGCCCTGTAAGCAGCTGACCCCGGTTTTGGAGAAGGCCGTCACTGCCGCCAAAGGTACCGTGAAGCTGGTGAAGGTGAACGTTGACGAGAACCGGGAAATTGCAGCTCAACTCAGGGTTCAGTCCTTGCCGACGGTCTATGCCTTTAAGGACGGCCGGCCCGTGGATGCGTTCATGGGTGCGCTGCCGGAAAGCCAGATCAAGACGTTCATTGAAAAGATCACCGGGTCTGCCGTGGGTCCCAGCGAAGATGAGATGATGATCGAAGCGGGCCAGCAGGCGCTTGAGGCGGAGGATTTCCAGTCCGCGGTCGGCGCGTTTTCAGGTGCCCTGCAGGCCGATCCTGAAAACCTTGCCGCCATTGCCGGTCTTGCTAGAGCACTAATTGGTGCAGGCGACCTGGAGGGTGCTGAAAAGGCTCTCGCGCTTGCGCCGGAGGGCAAGGAAAACACCACTGAAATCAGCTCTGCACGTGCCGCGCTTGAGGTGGCGGCAACGCCGGTGGATTCTGAAGAGATCGTTGCGTTGAGCGCAAAGGTTGAGGCCGATGAGAAGGATCATCAGTCGCGGATCGATCTGGCCGTGGCGCTGAACGCAGCCGGACGGTCCGAAGAGGCAATGGAACATCTTATGATCTCCATAGGCCAAGACCGGGCCTGGAACGAGGAGGCCGCGCGCAAGCAGCTTCTGCAGTTCTTTGAAGCCTGGGGCCACGCGGATGAACGCACTGTTGCCGGGCGCCGGCAACTGTCCTCCATTTTGTTCTCGTAAAGAAACGGGTGAACGTTGAGCTTGCAAGAAACATATCGCTGCACAGACGACCTGCCCAAACAGGTGCCCATCTTCCCGTTGGCAGGTGCACTGCTGCTTCCGCGTGCCCACTTGCCGCTCAACATCTTTGAGCCGCGATATCTGCAGATGATCGATGACGCCATGCGTGGCGACCGGATCATTGCCATGGTCCAGCCGAACACGGCTGAAGGCATTCAGGCGCAAGGCGATGCCAATGTGAAGCCGAGCCTCTATCGCACCGCGTGCGCCGGGCGTATCACCTCGTTCTCGGAGACGGGCGACAATCGGTTTTTGATCTCTCTCACAGGGATCTGCCGCTTGCACCTTGGTGTGGAGCTGGAGAAGCAGACGCCCTACCGGATCTGTCAGGCGAATTTCGAAGCCTTCGCCGACGACCTCTCACCGGGCCGCGGGGAAGAAGAGGTCGACCGTGATGCCCTGCTGGTGGCGTTCCGCAAGTTTCTGGATGCCAATGGCATGCAAGCCGACTGGGACGAGGTGAACGAGACGCCGACTGAAGTTCTGGTGAACACACTGTGTGTGCTGAGCCCTTATGATGCGGCCGACAAGCAGGCGATGCTGGAGGCCGGTACCCTGAAAGCACGCTGTGACACGCTGATCGCGCTCACCGAAATGGTGTTGGCGAGCCACGGCCCCTCGCGCGGCACGGGCGGGCCTGGCCCCACTCTGCAGTAAACGAAGACGGAATGCCGATGGCTGATGACCCCAGTGAAACCCCGCGCGCGAAAGCCGATGCCCATGCGGTGGATCCCAAACTGCTGGAAATTCTGGTGTGTCCCCTGACCAAGCAAACCTTGAGCTATGACCGGGATGCTCAGGAGTTGATCTCAAAAAAAGCGCGGTTGGCCTATCCAATCCGCGACGGTATCCCGATCATGCTGGTCGAAGAGGCGCGCGAGCTTGGCGATGAGTGACCCCTACGATCCCAATAAGCCCTGGCCCACCGAACTGCGCCTGAAGGACAAGGGCAAGATTCTGGCCGTGACCTTCGACAATGGAGAGGCGTTTGAGTTCTCCGCGGAGTTTCTGAGGGTGGAGAGCCCGAGCGCTGAGGTAAAGGGCCATGGACCAGGCCAGGAAGTGACGGTGGCCGGCAAGCGTAATGTGGCCATTTTGTCGATCGAGCCGGTGGGCAACTATGCGGCCAAGCTGTTGTTTTCCGACAATCATTCCACCGGGCTTTATGCCTGGAGCAATCTGCTCACCATGGGCCGCACGCAAGACGAGATGTGGCAGGCCTATCTGGGCAAGCTGGAAGCACAAGGCAAAAGCCGCGATTAGGTGATGAGCCGATAGGCAATGCGGGCGATGATCACGAGCCCCACCAGGATCAGCACAGTAGCCACGATCTTTTTCAGCCCCTCCTTGGGCAGCTTGTGGGCAAGCTGCGCGCCACCATAAGAGCCGATAGCCAAAGCAATCCCCAACAGGATGCCGAGAAGGATGTTCGGACTACCAAAGGCAAAGTTACCTGCGGTGGCCAAGGTGGCAATGGGCAGTTGAACGGCTTGGCTGAGGCCGATGGCGGTGAGCACCGGCACTTTGAGCCAGAGCATCAGGGGCACCAGAACCAACGGCCCGCCTGTCCCGGTTATGGCGGAGAGGACGCCGGTCAGGCCTCCGATCGGGACAAGCCGGGATTTGGTGAGTGTTGTCTGGGCCCCGTTTGCCTCATCGCGGCTAAGAAGCGTGTGAAGACCGGACCCCGCGGTGAGGATGCCGATGAAGAATTCCAAAACAGCACCCGGCATATTGTTGCTGAGCCAGGCACCAGCCACGGCGGCTGGCATGGCGCCGGCGCAGAGCCAGCCTGCCATGGGCCAGTTGATCGACTTGTTGCGGGCATAGACCACCGTTCCCACCGCTCCGGTGAGCAAATAGCCCATCATGGCCGCGGCGATGGCGGTCTGGATGGGAATGCCGCCCAGATAGAACAGACCCGGCACGAGAATGACGCCGCCAATGCCGATACATCCGATCGACAAGCCGGAGATCAGGCCCAGGGCCATGACAAGGATCGGACCATCAGGCATAGGAGTGGGAAGAAAGCGAAGCGATCAAGGCGAGTGCCTCTTGGGTTGCAGGCACCCGTGATCTACAGCAAATTGCCTGTCCGGCCAATGGCCGCGAGGTGTGACAGGAGAGGGCGGCGCTCCATGATCTTTTCATCAGCTTTGGCGATGGCACGGGCCATCCGCGACAAGAAGATCTCGTCTCGCGAACTCGTGGCGTTGCATCTTGAGAGAATTGATGAGGTCAATCCGAAACTCAATGCGGTTGTGTGCCTTGCCGCAGAGGGGGCCCTGGAGGAAGCGCGGGCTGCCGATGCCCGTTCGGCGGAGGGCGCTCTGCATGGGGTGCCGATTACGCTGAAGGATTCCTTTGATACCGAGGGCATCGTGTCGACGGGGGGCACGGCAGGCCGAAAAGACTATGTGCCCGATGCGGATGCTGTGGCGGTCGCAAGGCTTCGGGCCGCCGGCGCCATTGTGCTGGGTAAGACGAACACGCCGGAAATGACCATCGCGTCTGAATGCTGCACCACGAACGATCTCTTCGGGCGCACCAACAATCCTTATGACGTGACCCGCACAACCAGCGGCAGCAGCGGCGGTGCGGCCGCGATCGTGGCGGCGGGTGGGGCGCCGCTGGATCTGGGCACCGATACCGGTGGAAGCATTCGCGATCCGGCCCACCATTGCGGGATCGTTGGCGTTAAGCCCACTTCTGGCCGCGTGCCGAAGACAGGACACATCATCTCCCATGGCCTTGGGCCCCTGGACTACCTCACCCAGATCGGCCCCATGGCGCGGTATGTGGAAGACCTTGCTATGGCGCTGCCCCTGATCTGCGGACCCGACGGGGTGGACCCTGGCGTTGTGGATATGCCGCTGGGAGATCCGGCCAAAGTGGAGCTGTCTGAGCTTCGGGTGGCGATGTACACAGACAACGGCGCGTGTGTGCCGCGAAATGACGTGGCCCAGGTGGTTGAGGCGGCTGGTCAGGTCGTCGCTGCGGCCAAAGCCGAGGTGCGTCCCGCGGTCCCTGAAGCGATAAGAGATGCCGGGGCTTTGGGGCACGAGATCAGAAGCGCGGATGGTCATGCCTGGCTCCGGCGTCTCTTGGAGCGCGCCGGGAGCGACGTGCAGAGTTCGTCGGTGGCCTGGATGCTGAAGGACTCCAAGCCCGTGACTGCGGAGGCCTTCTCGCGCATTCTGGAAAAGGTTGAGGCGTTCCGCAGCCGGATGCTGCAGTTCGTGGCTGATTATGATGCCATCATCTGCCCTGTGGTGCCCTGGCCTGCTCTGCCGCACGATGCCACGGTGCGCGATGATTTCGACAATTGGAGCAACCTGGGCGCCTACAACCTTACTGGCTGGCCCGGCGCCGTTGTGCGGGCAGGCACCAGTGCGGAGGGTCTGCCGATCGGTGTGCAGATTGTGGGCAAGCCTTGGCGCGAAGATGTGGTGCTTGCGCTCGCGGCCCATGTGGAGCGCGAGCTAGGTGGCTATAGAAGGCCTGAGCTTTAGGCCACTTCTGCCTGTTTGGCGCGTTCGGCGCGCTTGCGCTCGTGAGGGTCTAGGACGGCTTTGCGCATACGGATCGAATCAGGGGTGACCTCCACCAGCTCATCATCCTTGATGAACGATAGCGCCTTTTCCAAGGTAAGCTTGATCGGCGGAGTTAGTTGCACAGCATCGTCTTTGCCCGAGGCGCGCATGTTGGTGAGCTTCTTGCCCTTCAGCACATTTACTTCCAGATCATTGCCGCGGGTGTGCTCGCCCACGATCATGCCGTGGTAAACCCTTGTGCTGGGTGTGATGAACATCGGGCCCCGGTCTTCCAGGTTCCACAGGGCGAAGGCCACCGCACTACCTTCTGCATTTGAGATCAGAACACCGGTGTGCCGCGAGGCGATGGCACCCATGTATGGAGCGTAATCCAGGAACACCCGGTTCATGATGGCCGTGCCGCGGGTGTCGGTCATGAGCTCGCCATGATAGCCGATAAGGCCGCGGGTCGGGGCGCGGAAGATCAGGCGCTGACGGTCAAGACCGGATGGGCGCATATCGGAGAGTTCTGCCTTGCGCTCAGATAGCTTCTGGATCACTGCGCCGGCATAGTCATCATCCACGTCGATGGTGACCTCTTCCACCGGTTCCATGCGCTGGCCATTGTCACCTTCGCGCATTACCACCCGTGGGCGGCCCACGCAGAGCTCAAAGCCCTCGCGGCGCATGGTTTCGATCAAGACGGAGAGCTGCAGCTCGCCGCGTCCAGCCACCTCGAAAGAATCGGAGTCCTGCGTAGTGGTCACGCGCAGAGCCACATTGCCTTCCGCCTCGCGCATCAGCCGGTCACGGATGACCCGGCTTTGCACCTTGGAGCCTTCCTGGCCGGCCAGGGGGCCGTCATTGATGCGGAAGGTCATGGTGAGGGTTGGCGGGTCGACGGGATCGGCCATGAGGGGCTCGGTCACCGCGGCATCACACAAGGTGTCTGCAACTGTTGCCTTGGTGAGGCCAGCGAGGGCCACAATGTCTCCGGCGTCTCCCATCTCAATGGGTTGGCGCTCAAGCCCGCGGAAAGCCAGAACCTTGGAGACGCGGCCTTGCTCAATCATCTTGCCGTCCCGCGACAGGGCCTTGATCGGCTGGTTCGGACGGATCTGGCCAGAGCGGATGCGGCCGGTGAGAATGCGCCCCAAGAATGGATCGGATTCAACCGTGGTGGCCAGCAGGCGGAATGGGCCGTCTTCGGTTTCAGGTTGCGGCACATGGCTCGCCACGAGCTCGAATAGCGCGCTCATATCTTCCTTCGGCCCGGTGGGCTCGGTGGCGATCCAGCCGTCTTTGGCTGAGCCTTAGAGAATGGGGAAGTCGAGCTGCTCGTCTGTGGCATCCAGAGCGGCAAAGAG
>JBCDIP010000049.1:0-10913 GCA_038748855.1 Pseudomonadota bacterium | reverse complement strand
GTCCTTGCGAAAGCGAGGACCTTCTTAGCCAAGGGCGAGTTCCCGGCGATGGGCCCTCGCGTTCGCAAGGGCGCGAGGATGGACAGCCGCGCTACGCGCTCAGGCGCTTCTCACCCAGCTGATTGACCTCAATCCACCGGTTGAACAGGCGCATGGCGTTCTGCTCAGTTGCCGGCATCAGTGCGCGGGCGTCGGCCAGAACCTTTTCGTAATGTCCGGGATGGGTGGCCCGCGCCATGGCATCCAAGGTCACCTGATCGTCCTTCCACTTCTCAATTGTGGGCAAGGAGCTTTCAGCGTGGAACTGGATCGACACAGTGCTGGCCCCAAGGCTCATGGCCTGAATGGCGCAGTCACCGGATGAGGCCAGAACGGTCGCCCCTTCAGGTGCCTTGGTGACTTCTGCCAGGTGCCATTGCATCCAGTGACCGTTGGGCTCCATAGCCGCAAACACCGGATCTTGAGCCGCTTCCTCGTGACGGTCCACCTGCAAAATCCCGATCTCGTGCTGTTTGCTCATGGCCACCTGGCCGCCCAGAGCATCGGCCAGCAGCTGATGGCCAAAGCAGATGCCGAAATAGGGTTTGCCGAGATCTTTCACCCAGTGGCGGATAGCTGCTTTCTCATCGATCAGCCAGGGATGTTCATCGGTTTCCCAGACTTGCTGGGCGGCGCCCATCGTCACCAGGATATCATGCGCATCAGGGTCCGGTGTGGGCTGGCCTTTGTAGAGGTGGATGTCCTCACACTCCACACCCGCCTCCGCCAGGGCTTTGCCGAGAAGTCCGGAACTGTCGCCTTCCAGATGAAGGAAGATGGCTGCACGCATGAAACGCTCCCGTTAGAGAAAACATGTGACGCTGTCGCCTAACGCGTTAACGCCAATCGGCCGGTTGTGCAACACTTCTCACCGCACAGGCGGCATCACCAAGGTGTGGGCCCGGCAGGCCCTGCGCGCATTCTGCCCGCACGCCCGCGGTTTCAGATCTTTACCAAAACACACCCTCAGCTCCGCCAGGTTGGCCCGGCCCCTTCGTCGTCCGCAGTGTACGGAGATCATCTCAGGTTTGAGCCACAGATTGGTGGTCACGAAGTCATGGACCAGCTCGTTCGGCGTCGTCAGCAATGGGCGGGAGGGCGCCACGTAGCGGGCCGGCACCTGAAAGCGGTCAAACAGAGAGCGGGTGAGAGCAAAGTAATCCTGCTGGCTGAGGCCTGAGCAGGTGCCATGCTTTCGCCATTGATGGATGACCAGGCGTTTGGACGGCATAATGTCAAGCATATCGCGAATGCGCCGCTCCGGCACAAATCGCCGGTTGGTGGAGCAGAAGTCCGGCCAGCCTGTTTCATATTGCGGCCAGAGCCCGTGGACCACAAACGAAAAGCGGCGGCCGGAATGGCATTGCCGGCGGTCTCTGCGGCCTGATTTGGTGGTGCAATAGGTGGGCGACCAGGAGAGCGCCAAAACGTAATAGTCAAAGTCCCCTGCCCGGTCCTCGGCCTGAGCAGGCCAGATGACGCCCAAAAAAGCGAACACTGCGGCCAGAAGGAGCCCCCGTGCCATGCGCCTGTTATTGCCTTAGTTTGCTGCCGTCTGTTGGTCCGGCACCCAGGCCTGAATGCTCGTCTTAGGCGTGGATTGGGGGAGCTGGACTTGCGGGCAGGCGTCACTCACGGTGCGCCAGGATGTGTTGTTGAGCGTCATCTCACATTGCTTGAGCTCGCCCAGAATGCAGGCCACCTCGCCAATGTTGTAGTTCTCACCCTGATAACGGCAGGTGCACTTCGGGCCTGCCAGCACTGAAGCGGACATAGCAGCGAGCACCAGTGCAGATGCGAAGAGAGATTTGATCATATGCAGAATCTATCACATAAATCGCGACCAAGTAAAATCACGAACAAAAAGCGCGACCACTGATCGACCGGCCATGGCAGAAGACACCATCACCGTCACACCGCTGAGCGGCAAACTGGGATGCGAGATCGCCTCGCCAGCCTTGAGCAGCCTGAGCGACAGCCAGTTCAGGACCATTTATCAGGCGTTTCTGGACCATCAGGTGATCGTCATTCGGGACCAGGACCTCTCCCCGGACGCACTGCTCGCCGTCGCGGCCCGTTTCGGGCCGCTGGCCGACTATCCGTTCGCCAAGGGTATGGCGAGCCACCCTGAGATCACCGAGATCATCAAAGAACCTGAGCAAACCAGTAATTTCGGCGGCATGTGGCACTCCGATACCACATACCTGCCTGAACCGCCGAAATGCACCCTGCTCTATGCGGTAGAAACCCCGCCCCGGGGCGGCGACACTTTGTTTGCCGACATGTATGGCGCGCTAGAGAGCTTGTCAGAGGGGCTGCAAGAAAGCCTCAAAGGTCTAACGGGCATCAACACCTCCAATCTCAACGCAGCGTCCTTGCGCGGTGATCACCTCAAAACCGGCTCCATGACAGCGAACGCTGCGCAATCCTCGCACCTGGAGGCGCTCCACCCCGTAGTGCGGACCCACCCGGAAACCGGCCGGCCGGCGCTTTTCGTCAACCCGGCCCACACGGCACGGTTTGACGGCATGGCGCGCGAAGAAAGCAAGCCTTGCTCGACTATCTGTTTGCCCAATGTGTGAAGCCGGAGCTCACCTCGCGGGTGTCCTGGACACCCGGCACCTTGGTGGTGTGGGACAACCGCTGTTCCCAACACTGCGCCATAAACGACTATGACGGCCACCGCCGGGTCATGCGGCGCATCACCATTGCCGGCGATACGCCTGTTTGAGCCTATTCCTCGCCCTCTGGGTCCTGCCCTGCCCGGATGTATGTGGCCAGACGCTGCGGATCGATATTGTCGCCAGCCGACATAGCGGCAATGCGCGACAAGTGGACGTAGGGCAGCCCGGTTTCCAGATGCCAGCGGTTGAACAACTCCTGTATGGCTTTGAGATCGCGCTTTGCAGTGGGCTGAGGCGGCACATCAAGCCCGGCTATGCGCACCGCGGCCACCGCATCGCGCCCGGGCAGGAAGCTGTCTTTGCCGATGAAGCGCAGGAAGTAGCGGCCCGTGTTTCCGCCGAGACGCTTGCCGCGCTTGGCCAGCAAATCCCATAGAGCCACCACATCCTCAGAAGGCCAGGCCGCTACAAACTGGCCAAAACTGCCATGTTCTGCGGAGATATCCAGAACAAAGGCCGCGTTTTCTTTTACCGACCGGATCTTGGCGCCATGGCGGACAATGGACTTGTTGCTGGTCAGATCGTCCCAAAAATCATCGGGTTGGAAGTTGAGCGGACCTGGCTCAAATCCCAAGAACGCCTCTTCAAAGCCAGGCCACTTGTTCTCGATCACCTGCCAGTTAAAGCCGGCCCGGAACACGCATTTGGCCATCATGGAGAGCACACGGTCATTGGGCGTGGCGGCAAGCGCTTCAGGGTCAGGCGCATCCGGCAGCAGCGAGAGCAACACGTCCTCGCCGCCCTTGCGCACGCAGGCGCGCTCGTAGATGGGCCCAAAATCTGTTTTCTTCACATCCATCGACGGCTTTCCTCCAGCCTGCGCTCACCATGCCCCTGTTAGGGTTGAGTTAACCACAAATTCCACTGGCCGCGCACCCTAATCGGCGCATTAACGCTCGCCTGCCATTGTGGCGCCCGCGCGCGGTTAAGACGGGCGAGTTGAGGGGCAATGAAGCGGTTCTGCGCAACAAACATCTGCGTGATCTTATGCTTGGCGTTGGCGGGCCTCATGAGCCAGGCTCAGGCGAGCGCAGCATCGCCTGGCGGTATGACCAGCACGCGCGCCTATTTCGTGCGTGCCTATGCCTTGGTGATCGCCGGAGATGCTCTGGCCGCCCAGTGCCCCATGCTTCGCGCCTGGCCGCACGGGCGCCTGAAACGACACGCCAAGACCCTGCGGGCGCTCATGGCGGAACGTCTGCCCATAGCAGATATGAACCAGGCCAAGCGCATTGCCCGCGACCTTACCGACCGGCACAGCGGCTGCAACGACAGCGCGCGGTCTATCATCGACGACAGTCTGTTCGCCGCCTACGGACTGGTGCATTCGCGCGCTGAAGGCACCGAGGCGCATATTATCCCCCCGGAGCTCAGAGACTTCCTGGCCTGGGCCCAGGGCGAAATCGACGCTCGAAAGCCAACGCGGCCGGTGATCGTGACGGCAAAGAAGAAGAAAGCCCCGCCAAAACGGCGCTTGGGTGCCAGCTTCAAGCGGTACAAGGCCAGTGTGGAGGCCTATTATCTTGAGCGCAGGTGCAAGCATCTGCGCAGGTCTGATGCCAAGGCGTACTGGAGGCTTGTCACCAAAGCCCACAAACGGGCTGTGGCCAAATATGGAGCAGGTCCGGTCTCCAAAGTGCAGAGTGCGGCGGCCAGAAAGGCGAAAGCGAAGGCAAACCGCTGCGGAAGGCGCACGCGCGCGCAGGTCCTGGCCGGCTATGGTCTCCTGCAGAAAAAGCGCAAACCCCGCCGCCTTAGAGCTTCTTTAACGCTGAATTCAAGAAGTGCTGACGATTTTCGCGGCCGTTAAGATTGACCACCTAAGCTGTAAGCTCAAAAAACAATAGACGAGTGCCTGGTCTTGGTGGGTCAAGACTCTGGTTGGGACCTTTTGTCTTGACGAAGATTCAGGCGCTACAGGGGTTAGTGATGAAAGCGTTAAACACTTCAGCGATCTCTATTTCGCTTATGCTTTGTTTGCTGTCCGGTGCACCGAAAATGGCCGCTGCCGCGAATGTCGGCCTGGACATCAATTCCTTCCAGACCATCGCCACTGGTCACGCAACGGAATCAAAATGCCGTCAGCTCAGCCAGGATGACCGCGAAGAACTGGCGACACATGCCGCCTATGCGGAAACCGCTGCTGCAAAGACAAACGGTTCGGCAAGCGTGAAGGCCGCGCGCCAACGCGCCAGAAGCTCTGCGAACTGCGGCGGGGATGCCCGGAGCCGGGCCATGGCCGGGCTCAATGCGGGCCGCAAGTTCGAGCAACGGTTCGTGGATCAACGGAAAGCGTCCGCACGGGCAGCTGCCCGCAAGCGCAAGCAGAAGCAGCAGCGCAAAGTCCGCCGGCAGGCCGCGCTTGCCAGCAGGACGGCGGCGCCGAGACGTGCCCAGACCCGCACGACCACCACGCGCCGCGCAAGCGGTTCCATCGCGCGCTATCGGTCTCACACCCGCGCCTATTACCTGCAGCGCCGCTGCAATCATCTGCCGTACAAGCAAGCCTTGCGCTTTTGGAAGCTGATCGCCGCCCAGCATGGCCGAATGGTGAAGCGCTATGGCGGCAGCGCTGTGGCAAGAGCAGATCGCCAGGCCCGCGCCTCCGCGCGCAGAGCCCGCTGCAGCCCAGCCACCAAACGCCAGGTGATCGCGGGTCTGCGAGCAATTCGGCAGGGCCTGTAAAAGGGCGCGTTTTAGGGTTTGCGTAACTCGGTGGCCAGTGCGTCCACATAGGCCATCAGGTCATCGATTTCCCGCAAGCTGAGGATAATGGGCGCCGCAATGGCAGGTCCGGAGCGCTCGGTCCTCATCTCCTTGATGGTTACAAACGCCGGGTGCGGCGCCAGCGAGAAGAAAGCTTCGAACTTGTCGCGCCAGGCGGCAGACTTGGACGTCACCATGGTTTTGAACGACGGGGTGGAGCCGATGCCCATATTGTTGCGGCCCGGGATCACGTGGCATCTGGAGCAATGTAAATTGGCGATGTTCTCGCCTTGGTCTGCGCTGGGCGCCTGGGCACTCGCAGAACCGCCAAGAAACGCCAGGCCCATCAGAAAAATCGAAACTTGCACCAACCGGTTCAATGCACCCCTCATCGCCTGCCCAACCCAATCACATTATCACCAACAACCACTCAACTCGCTTGACCGGTTCATTGAAGATCAGTTTACTGCAAACAGAGAGCATCATGCAAAAAGGCCGAGAGGGCGGCTGTGCAGGATGTGGGCGAACCAATCTGAGCTGATCTCTGGGAGTGACAACATTGCTTAAGATTCGCAGACCGAGCGGCACTGCTGCCGCCTTATTGGGCGCCCTACTGCTTGTGACCGGCCCTCAGCCGGTGTCATCAAAGCCGATCGTTAAAACGAGCTTCAAATCCTACTCCGTGCCGGGCACCTCTGCCTATGCCCTCTTGTCCTACATGCAGGCGAACGGACCTCATGCAAACGGCGCACGGGCCCTGGCCACCACATCGGCCAGCTTCCGCTATCAAGCCGATGCCGTGACGGCCAACGGATGCCGGTTGAAGAACTTCCGGGTGGCCACAACGTTCGTCATCACTTTGCCTAAGGCGACGCAGAAATCTCGAATGCCCGCCAGCGTGCGCAAACGCTGGGGTCAGTTTGTGAAACATGCGCGCTGGCACGAAAACCGGCATAAGCAGATTTGGATCGGGTGTGCCAAAAAGATCGAACGCATCGCCGGCAGAATGGGCCGGCAATCGAGCTGTAACGCGGCCTGGGCAAAAGCACAGTCGATTGTGAAAACGGAGCTGGCACGCTGCGACAGGCTTCACGCCGCGTTTGACCGTCGGGAAACCGCCAGGGCTGCGAGGCTGCCGTTGATAGCTCAGGCCCTGCGCGCGCCGAAGACACCCTATGCGCGGGCCGGTTTGAAGCGGGCGCTGCGGTATACCCACTCGCGCGCCAACGACGACAACCGCTAAGATCTCACCGCCGATCAGCGGATGAGGCCGAGGCTTTCCAGCCTCAGCAAGGCCTGGTGCGCGGCCTCGTCCGGAGAGATCTCGACCGTATCAATTCGCAGCTCCGGATTGGCCGGTTCTTCATAAGGATCGTCAATGCCCGTGAACCCCTTGAGCAAGCCGGCGCGCGCCTTGGCGTAGAGCCCCTTGCGATCCCGTTCCTCGCACACCTCAATGGGGGTGGAGACGTGCACTTCCACAAAGGTGCCCAGCGGCTCGATCAGATCGCGCACTTTGCGCCGGGTCGCAGAATAGGGCGCAATGGGCGCGCAAATGGCGATGCCGCCATTTTTGGTGATCTCTGCGGCAACGAAGCCGAGCCGTAGAATGTTAAGGTCGCGGTGCTCCTTTGAGAAGGTCAGCTCAGAGGAGAGGTTCTTGCGCACCACATCACCGTCCAGCAGGGTGACCGGGCGGTCGCCCATTTCCATCAGCTTGACCCTGAGCGCATTGGCAACGGTGGATTTGCCGGAGCCGGAGAGCCCGGTGAAAAACACCGTGAACCCTTGCTCATGGCGCGGTGGGTACTTGCGGCGCAGAACCTCGATGATTTCAGGCGGCGAGAACCAGTCCGGGATGTCCAGGCCCTCCTGCAGACGCCGGCGCAACTCGGAAAAGGCGATGTCCTGACCGCTCTCGCCATCCGGAACCTGGGTTTGGGGCAGGTACTGGGCGCGCTGCTCGCTATAGACCAGGCGCTGAGTGGTGACGACCTCAATACCGAGCTCCGAGGCGTGGCTCTCCAGCAGTTCGTGAGCTGCATAGGGCGCGTAGTAGGGCTCAGCACCATCCGCCGGCCGCGGGGCGCCGTGATCTGCACCCACCAGGAAGTGGGTACACCCATAGTTTTTGTGGATCAGGGCATGCCAGACCGCCTCGCGAGGGCCGGCCATGCGCATGGCCAGCGGTGACAGAGAGAGAAAAGAGGTCTGGTCAGAGAGGTTCTCCAGCATGGCGCTGTAGCACTCTATGCGGGTGAAATGGTCAATGTCACCCGGCTCCGTCATACCCACCGCGGGCTGGATCAGGACATTGGCCTGCACCTCCTTGGCCGCATTCAAGATGAGGTCGCGTTGGGCATTGAAGAGGGGCGCACGGGTATGGAACCCGATGACCTTGTACCAGCCCCATTTGGCAAAAAGGGCTCTGAGTTCCGCCGGCGTGTTGCGATGTTGGCCAAAATCATAGTGCACCGGCGCCTCCACGCCGCGCACAGCGCCTCCCACGTAATGAGAGCCTGCCACATTGTGCAGATAATGCACCGACGGGTGGGACTGGTCGTTGGTTCCGAAGACCTTCTCGGCCTCTTGCGCCTTGTCGGGCTCATAAATGTCGGCCACATCCAGCAACGCGATGAGAACGCCTTCTTGATCTCTGAGCGCAATGGTCTCACCTTTGCCCGTCTGGCCTGCAAAGTCTGCGCTCACATCCAAGGTGATGGGCATGGGCCACAGTGTGCCGTCCGCCAGGCGCATGTCGCTGACCACATTGGCGTAATCGTCCTTACCCAAGAACCCGGAGAGGGGCGCAAAAGCCCCGTTCAGCAAGAGCTCAATATCACACAGCTGACGCTCGGTCAGATCCCACGAGCGTAGATCTTTCGCTTCGGCCTGAGCAGCGCTCTGCCCCTCAGCGGGCAAATACAAGTCTTTGATTGGCTCCATGGGGACCTACCTTCTTCCTTGACTGATGCGGAACAGAATGAACACGGCGAGCAGAACATATGCGACTGCCATAACAGCCGGCAGGGCGTTCGGGCCATAGAGTTCCATGGCATAGCCCACAGACGGTGGCGAGATGATCCCGCCGGCGCCCCACATGGCCGCAAAGGCTGACGCACCGGCGATCAGCGCAGAGCCCTTAAACCGCTCGCCAAAGATGGCCAATGAAACAGTATAGATGGAAAAGCCAGCTGTGCCCAAGATCACCAGGACCGGCCACATCAAGAGGCTGCCCATAACCATGGGCAGGATGGCGCACATGATGACGGTGGTGAAACAACAGGCGGCGATGACGAAGTATTTGGGAAACCGGTCTGCCAGCCAGCCCACAAAAAACTGCAGCACGGCATTGCCAATGATCAACACCCCGAGCGCAAAGGACGTGACGTCCTTGCTCAATCCGCTTTCGGTGCCGAAAATCGGGAAGAGGGCCAGAACGCCTGAGTCCATGAACGAAAAGACAAACACCGCAGTGACCAGCATGGGGGCAAGCGGAATGAAGTCGAGCATGGACATGGTCTGCGTCTCATCGGACGTCTTATCTTCGGTGGTCACGTAGATGATCGGGATCAGGGTCAAAATGGCGAAGGTGGCCGCGATGATAAACGGGGCCCAGCCTTCATACCCGGTAAAGGGCAACATGAACGGCCCGATCGCAAAGCCGGCGGACAGGATCGCTGCATAGAGCGCCATGATTCGCGCCCGGGCCGGACCTTCAGCGGCCTGCACGACCCAGGCTTCAGAGAGCCCGAACAACACCCCGCCAGTCACACCCAACAGGAAGCGCAGGAAGAACCAGGCCTCAATGGATGGAAAGACCTTAAAGGCCAGTAGGGTCGCGCACAGCAGAACTGCAGCGATCCGCACCAGGTTCTTTGAGCCCATAAACGAGACTAACTTGGGAATGAAATAGCTGACCAAGATCAATCCGATTGGCGTCATGGCCGCATTGAGACCGATCAGCAGCTCGCCATATTGTTGGGCCTTCAGCAGGAACGAGAGCAGCGGGTAGGTCAGGCCCATCGCAACATCGAACGTGACGATTGTGGCAATGGCCGCGGCCAGCCGTCCCACCTGCTGCTTGTTCAGGCTACTCAGCGCGTTTGCCGCGGTGGCGTTTGTTCCAGCTCCCATGGCAGGGCAATACACTCAATCTCAGAGGTTACAAGGGCGGCTGAATGGCGCAGGCTTATGACCGGGATGTGACCTGGCTGGCGATGAACTTTGCAAGATCGCCCACCGCATACTCCAAGTGCGACAAGGGGCCGGAGGTGGCAAGTGGTGAGGCAAGTCCAAGCTGCTGGCGCTCCAGCACATCGATGTCCTCCTGCGCCGCCACATGCCAGCGGTCCTGATAGGACTTTTGGATCTCCTCAAAGCCATCCGTCGCGATGGTTTCTTCCGGAAAGCACGTGCCCAGCACGAAGCGCGAGCGGTTCGCCGACAGGGGATGGCACTCAAAGAACCACATGCAGTCTTTCGTAGCGGCCATGATGAAGCCGGGGAACACCATGGTGTAGCGCGTGGCCCGTTGAAGGTCTTCGGGCAAACCGGGGATCGGCGGCAGGGCCTCGGCCCTCTTGTCAATGACCGCAGCGCTGCCTTCGTTGTGGTAGCCGAACACGGTGGTGTAGTTGCCGGAGGTTTCCTCATGGGGGATCGGCGGCTTGTAGGCGATCTCTTCGAAGGTTTGCGCGTGGACCCAGTTGAGGTGGTAGTACTCCATGAACACCTCAACAAACGGCTTCCAGTTGCACTCCACTTCGTACGTGGTCTGCCACGTGCAGCGGAGCTTCTCAAAGCCGTAAGCGGCGTGGCGCACCGAGAAGTCACCCAGCCAGTCCGCTAAGCTGACCTGGTCCGGATCCAGACACACAAATATGAAGCCGTCACTCACCTCAAGGCGCACCGGCATGAGCCCAAAAGCCTTGCGGTCAAAGCCGACAGCCTGCTCCATGTGGGGCACGCCGAGAAGGTCGCCGTTCAGCTTGTACTTCCAACCGTGGAAGGGGCACGAAATCGCCCGGCAAGACCCCTCACCCTCGAGCAGACGCATGCCCCGGTGGCGGCAAGCATTTGAGAAGGCGCGCAAGATGCCGTCTTCGCCGCGGACAATGATGATCGGCGTGCCGGCCACCTCCAGGGTTCTGTAGTCACCGGCATTGGGCAGTAGCTCCTGGCGGCCAACGCCGACCCAGGCGCGCCCAAACACCTGCTTGCGCCCCAGCTCAAAGAACTCTTCGTCAGAATAGCACCAGGCCGGCAGGCAATGGGCTTCAGCGTTGGGCAGCAGGACCTTATCAAAACTGTTTGGACGGAGCAGGTTCATGGCACGCACTCGCAACAAGTCATGTGGTGGAGATCCACCCTTACTCTGGAAATCCTACCCCCAGCAAGGCCGATCACTTCGGCCCAGGGCCAAAAAGTCTCACCATGTGACGCTAGAGCGACCCCCGATCAGACTTATTCGCCTGATCGGGG
>JBCDIP010000048.1:0-10984 GCA_038748855.1 Pseudomonadota bacterium | reverse complement strand
CTCTAAAGTTCTACCATCGCTCGGAACGGTATCAATGTGACCAGAGCAAGGTAGCCATTTTCAAGTACTGCCTCTCATGCGAAGAGCCTCTGCGCTATCATTCCGTCAAGTTGAAGTAGCCCTTGGGTCGTCGGCAGGTGGTGTGGTGGGGGTGGCTCACATTTGCTCTGTGCCATGTCCAACCGACGGTTCCACTACTTGGACATGAGGTATTCAGCCACGGCCTGATAGGCCGGCAGCGAGGTTGGATCGATGAGCCCGTTCTGAGCTTTAGGGAACGAAGCAAATCGGACCAAGACCATCTGCGCCGTTGGGTCTATGTAGATCGTCTGCCCATGGACACCGCGCGCCGCGAACGCTTCGTGCTTATTGTGAAAGACCCACCATTGGCTGGTGTAGCTGCCGCCGGCCAATGTGGGAAAACCAGTGCCGAACTTGTTGCGGTCACCGCCTTTTCTGATCTTCTCCACCACGGAGGCTGGAAACAGACGTTTCCCGTTCAATGTCCCCTCATTCAACATGAGCAGACCGATCCGCCCCAGATCGCGCAGTCCCGCTGTGAGCCCGCCGCCGGCAAAAGGCACGCCCAATCCGTCTACGGTTTGATAGGCATCCTGCTCTGCGCCCATCGGGCGCCAAAGCCGCTCTGAGGCGAGCGTGGTGACCGATTTCCCCGAAACCCGGGAGATGATCCAGCCGAGCATATCGGAGTTGATGGTTTTGTAGTGGAACTCCGCCCCATGCTCGCCATCCGGCTTAACCTGTTGCAGGTATTGAAAATACCCGTTTGGGCCTTGATAGCCTTCCGGCTTCGGAAGCGGGCTTGCGGCGCGAGAATAGAGCCAGATATCTGCATTTGGATCCGAGTAATCCTCCGAGTACTTAACGCCCGTCGTCATATCCATGACCTGTCTGACGGTCGCCGATCCGAAGGCGCTGCTGCGCGTTTCGGGGATCACATCGGACACAAGCTGGGTTTCGTCCAACGCCCCCTCTGCCACCATCATCTCGGCCATTAGACCGGTAATCGACTTCGTCATCGACATGGCGGCATGTTTGCCATCTTCCTCAAGGCAGCCGAAGTACCGCTCGTACACCACGCGACCCTTATGGAGGATCAGCATGCCATCGGTGTAGTTGGCACTAAGAGATTGCTCCCAAGTCATGTCCGCATCGCTGCCCATGGGCTTGAAGGTGAGCGCGTCAATCTCGTTGCGCATGGCTCTAAGCTCGTCAGGCTCAACCGTCTTTAAGGGAACCGGAGCGCCAATACCGCGGCTGATCTCCTCGGTGGGAAGAAACTCGCGCAAGTGGCAGACGGACCACCGCAATTTGGGGAAGCTAAAATAGTTGGAATCCGGTTGCGTGATAAGTCTGTCCGGTGCCGGCGGAAAGCCAGCCATCCAGCCCATCGCCTTTGGGTCAGACGCGGCTGCATCGAGCGGTTCATTGGCCTTCGCTTGGAGCGTGAGCGACATCGTCACAATCGCGGCGACTGCGATGGCCATAAGGGGCGTGCGGCAAGATTGGTCGGACATCCTGTTAAACTCCCTTTCGTCGAGACGAACCTGCACCGGCTGCGGTGCGGTTCAATAGTTGATCACCACGTTGGCAAAAGCTCCAAGCCAGACGGGCAAGCTTCTGCCGGCCGCCTGCTCCAGGCCCTTGCCGGGAAAGGAGGCACTCACGCCACCGGTAAAAAACGTATTGCGGTTGATGATGCGGCTCCATTCCAGGAACACATCGTCAGCCAGGTGTGGACTTGGGACACCCGTCACAATGTTGGTGCTGCCGGCAAACTGGAACCTTGTCGCCTGGCCGAACTGAACCGGACTGAACACCTCGTTTGCGCGGATGTGAGCATAGCGCAAGGTGACCGTGTCCTGCCGGGTAGGTTTCACGCCGAGCTCCACTTGATGTGCCATTACGTTGGAGTTGATAAACGTCATGGCCGATTTAGACCCCGTGGCCCAACTGCTTGGCGAGCCTTCAAAGAACAGGGGATCAAAGCGTTCTTGATCACCGGTTCCTGGGTCATCGCCGGAGAAGCTCTGGAACGTATACATGAGCCGCGGGCGCCACATGAACTCGGCGAACGTATAGGCGACTTGCGCGCGTCCACCGATGGCTTCCATGTTGATCCGATCGTTCCACTGGTAGGCAAGATCGGCAGAGAAGAACCAATTCGCCCAGCCACCTTGCAGCTCGCCTGTACGTCCATAGGCGTTGACCAAATGAAGCCCTTCTCGCGCTCCGAAGGTTACCACGGGAGGTCCGAGCCCTCCCGGACCGGCCTGAGGATATGCTGAATTGGATTCAGGAACGGCCGCAAAAGTCAGCCCCACAAAACTGCGCGTGGGGTCATCGTACCTCAGATCAACACCTGCAATTTCTGTCTTCGCATCATTAGACGGCACCTCGTTGGGATCAAGATAGAACCCTTTTAATGACACGCCGCCCAGCATCAAGGTTGCGATCCCGGTCAGTTCCCAGGCCTTTCGTGGGCCAAACTTCAACGCTCCGCGTTCAAATCCACTCGAGCCGCCATTGGCAAACAACATCCCGGTCCCGAGCTTCAGCTCGCGTGCACCAGCAGACAGATCCAAAGAGACCGGTGTACCGGCACCAATCGTTGCACCGGCATACGCTTCCTCCAGCGTCATCCGCCCTGTATCGCCTCTGTCGTATGCGTCGTTCGCGATGGTTCCAGACCACACGCCCGAAACCTTTCCGTATAGGTGGGTGTGGTCGTTCAGCATTTGCCGCACGCTTAAGCCGGGCTTTACATAGCCTTCCAGCCAGATCTTATCGGGATCATACTGAGCGGTTGTCGCAAAGATGTCTGAGAGGCTCCAGAACAAGTCCTGCTCCCCCACAAGGTTCAGACCCGCCTGCAGATGGGCACGGACTAGGAGACCGTGTTTGTCGTGAAGTAAGAAGGGATCGCGCTGCTCGGCGACCGCAGAAGTGGCACACACAGCCATGCAAACGCCGGCCAGCGTGGCCCGACACGCCAGCAGTGTTGCATGTTGCTTACTGCTATACCCCATGAGCGCACGACTCAATTTGCTCGATATGCCGCTGTACGCTGCGAGATGAACGATGGATCAGTCTCGCGGCTTTTCTAGGCTCGAACCAGCGTACGTTCAAAGCATGGCCACACGATGGGACAGCTTTGACCTCTCCGGGCCAACTGTGATCTAACATGCATGGATCAAAGGCAGCTGAAGTTCAAAGCCATGAGCAAGACATCTAATGGTTCCCCAAGCAGACGCCGCCTCGTGACTGCAGCAGGATCAGTTGCCTTACTGCCTTGGATCGCACCCGCAGGCGCGAAGCAGGTCTATAAGGAAATCAGCAAGCTGAAACCTGGCGAATACACCTGGCATCCTGAGCGATCACCACACGGTGCAGTGGCGGTTGTGGTGTCCATACCCGAACAGCGGGTTCACGTTTATCGCAATGGCGTGCGGATCGGCGTGTCGACCTGCTCAACCGGCAGAAAAGGCCATGCAACACCGACAGGCGTGTTCACCGTCCTCCAGAAAGACAAGCACCACAGATCCAGCACATACAACAACGCCCCCATGCCGAACATGAACCGCCTGACCTGGTCAGGCATTGCGCTTCATGCCGGCAAGTTGCCGGGCTATCCGGCCTCTCACGGCTGTGTCCGGCTGCCTTTTAAGTTCTCGCAAAAACTGTTTGGTGTCACGCATATTGGCACACCTGTGATCATATCCGGTTCCCACGCTGATCCTTGGGAACTGATCCATCCCGGATTGGTTTTAGGCGACTATGCCGAGCACGAGTTCGAGGCGGCCGTGAAGCATTTGAAGGGCAAGAAGCATCCCTCCGACTGGACACAAGCGCAGCGCTATCCGGTCACGTCTTTGATCGCATCAACTGCCGACCGGCGCCTATTGCTGTTTGAAAATGGAAATGAGATCGCAAGTGGACGGCTTTCAATAAAAGGGCCGCCTAAGCTTGGCGAGCACGTGTTTGTCCTGAAGGGGTCCCATCAGGGACGCAAAGGCCTGCTTTGGCACGGGATCAGTCACCACGTTGATCCGGCCTACCCGCACAAACGCGAAGAAGCGCTGTTCAACCGGCTGGGTGCCGAGCCGCAGTTTGTGCAGAAGCTCACACCCAAAATGCATCCTGGCATGGTGATGATCGTCACCGATCTACCAGCACATCCAACCAGACGCTCCGCTTCCGACTTCGTCATTATGACAGTCGATGGATCTTGAACCAAAAGAACGGGAGGAAACTTCAATGAAGAAGACGCTGATTTCCAGTTGTGTTGCAGCTGCCTTTGCCATGAGCACCATCGCCCCGGCTGCACTGGCGCACGGGCCTGGCCACCGCAACCACCATAATCACAACCACCACCACTGGGAGAAGCATCGCCAAGAGCACCCGGAGCATCATCACAAACACAGTGATACAGGTGTGGCCATCGCGGTTGGAGCCATCGCTCTCATTGCGGCAGCCGCAGCGGCAAAGTCGCACGAGAACAGTGACGTCTATCACCGCCATCATGGGCACAGCGCAAAAGACAATGCCATCGCCGCTTGTCTGCACAGGGCCCAGCGTAGAACGGCCAAACGGGGCGGCTACGGTGTGACGGTCAAGCGCCTGAACGAAGCCAGACGTGTGCCTGAGGGCTGGAGCATCTCCTTGCGCATCAAGCAGCGGACGGGCTCTGGAACGCGAAACCGCTACGCCAACTGCATTGTGGCCGGTCACAGCGTGATCTCGTTCAACTGGGCTTAGTCTTCGCGGCTGAGAAAGAGCGCCCCTTCAGATCACCCGATCACACCGGCAGCCATTGGCCGCCAGACATCAATTCGAGCATAGGCGGGAGGGCAAAATGAGAATGATTGAAGCAACGAAAGTTTGCTTGAGCAAATACGTGACATTTTCCGGTCGGGCGAACAGGCCGGAATACTGGTGGTTTGTCTTGTTCGTCTTTTTGGGAACCTTTGTGCTGGCGATCATCGATACGGTGATATTCGGCTCGGACCCGGAGACAGGGGAAACCAACACATTGCTGTCGAACGTCTTCCAGATCGCGATGTTCCTTCCGGCTTTGAGCGCCGGTTTTCGAAGGTTGCACGACAGTGGACGGCCCGGCTGGTACCTTCTGATTCCCACAGGGCTCTCCATCTTGTTCATGTTGGCCATGTTCTTCGGCGTTTTTGCCTTCGGCTTCGCAGAGAGCCATGGCGCAGATCCTGAAGAGTTGCGCGGCTCAGCAACCGTTTTGGGTATCGCCGGACTGATCGTGTTCGGACTGGCCCAGCTTGCGATGGTGGCACTGATGATTTGGTGGCTCACCAGGCCCTCCGATGAAGGGACAAATGCCTACGGACCGATACCCACATTCTGACAAGAGTGCCCAATCGCACCCTGGTCGCCGCCAGGCATGGTGGCGCTACTCGTCATCAATCGGAACGATCATCTTACCGATCGGCCACAAGGTGAGACCGGTCAACTTCAGGTGCGCCCACGCGAACGGCAGACCGATGATGGTGATCGCAAGTCCAAAAGCCGTGATGAGATGACCGAGCGCGAGCCACCAGCCGGCCAGCACAAACCATAGGATGTTTCCAATGACGCCCAACGGCCCGGTCCCGATGCTCCGTTGACCGGTGTGCTCTTCGCGGTCAACGGCTGTGGAGCCAAACGGCAGCAAGGTGTAGAAGGCGATATTCCAAGCAGCACGAGCCCAAGGCAGACCGACAATGGTGATCGCCATAATGATAGCTGCAAGAAGCCACCCCGCCGCCATCCACAGCCCACCAAAGACGATCCAGAGGATATTCAGAAGCAAAGACATCTCACTACACTCCGCGCCCAGTTCAGGGTGGGCCTAAGCTTTGGATTGAACGATCACGTTTTAATAGAGCTGCGACCACCGCACCGGACGCACACTTACTCTTTCTGCTCGGCAAGATCCTGCTGGCCTGCGGCCAATGCTTCGTTTTGCTTCCGACGCTGGATGGCGCGCAATCTGGCGACCCGTCGCAAATCAGCGGCTTCGTCATGCTCATCAACGATTTCGCTACCCAGCAGGGTTTCAATCACATCTTCCATGGTGACCAATCCGGCGGTCCCGCCATATTCATCTTCCACCAAAGCAATGTGCGCGTCCTGATCCAGAAGCAGATCCAAAAGCGCATCCAGATCCATGTCTTCAGCCACCCGCGGCAAGGCACGCACGAAATCTGCGATCGGGCGCTCTCCCTCCTCACGCAGGGCGGCAACAAGCAGATCGCGCGTGAGCGTGAAGCCTGAAACCTCATCAATGGACGCGCCTGTCACCAGAAGGCGCGAGTGCACGAACGCATCCCGTCCCACCACGGCGGAGGCAACGGTTGCCTCTGCGGAGACATGCTCGATCACGGTTCTGGGCGTCATCACTTCGCGGGCCTCGATATGGGGGAGTTTAAAGAGGTTTGTGACCACACGGGTCTCATCTTCCTCCACAACGCCCTCTCGCTGGCCTGCGGTGGTAAGCGCCGTGATTTCCTCGCGCGAAACCTCCGCATTGCCCTTCCCAGGCGTGAGCAACCGGGTGATAGCCTGGCTCATCCAGACAAGGGGCAGTTGCAGCGTGATGAGCACGGGCAACACTCTCACGGTGAAGGGTGTCAGGGCACGCCAGTACGTTGCCCCCAGGGTCTTTGGGATGATCTCCGAGAGAATAAGAATGCCCAGCGTCAGAACTGCAGAAAACACGCCCACCCCGAAATCATCAAAAACCAGCGCAGCCTGGGCGCCTGCCCCAGTGGCACCAACCGTATGTGAAATGGTGTTGAGTGAGAGAATGGCAGACAAAGGCCGCTCAATATCAGCTCGCAATTGCCTCAACTTTTTCGCGACGGTTGGGCGATCTTGCTCAACCGTCTCCACAAAAGACGGCGTTATGGACAAAAGCACTGCTTCCAGAATGGAGCACAGGAACGAGACCCCAATGGCAAGCAGGACGAAAAATACAAGCAACGTCATTGTCGGTACTTTCAGAAAATACGACCCATCCCCTGATGTCATATAGTCCAAGGACCCTATTCACCAAGCAGACAGTGAAATCCTTACACAAAACTATGATGCGTTGCCTGTGATTGATCACCCCAGCGGACCTGTCAGCATGCTCGGGACACCCCATTCTATAGCTGGTCGCGGCGCGTGCTAGATCACCTTGGCCTCATTGCCCTTTGCTGATCGCTGCAGATAATGCACTGGCGTGTCCTTGAAGGTTTCTGCCTTGAAATCTTTCAACATCTCGTCGTGACCGCCGAACGGCGCGATGATCTCCACAACCCAGAGGGTCTCACCCGATTTCCAGTCTTGCGGGCGCATACGCGTGTTACCGGCCATCAGTCGGTCTTCCACCTCCTCGCTGATCTTGGCCCACAGCACCACGCCCACCGGCTTGTCCTTGTCGTAGAACAGGCGAAACTGCTGGAGCATGACCGGCACCATGATCATC
Organism: Pseudomonadota bacterium; assembly: GCA_038748855.1. GTDB lineage: Bacteria > Pseudomonadota > Alphaproteobacteria > Rhizobiales > CAJQND01 > JAAEUE01. The sequence continues at coordinate 3,486 of JBCDIP010000048.1, read as the reverse complement.
CACTCGATATCGGAAATGAAAAAGCCCTTATGGGCGGACGACTGGGTCAAGAGCCAGGTGATTTCGCCCAGCACACCGGCGACCGTTCGGCTGGCGCCTTGCGGCGTAGGATGGTTGAATGGCCCCTCATCAGCCTCTTGCAAGGATGGTTTTTGACCCTTGGCGTTCTGAGTTTTCTTTGATTTCGGCGCTTTCGCCATCTGTGCTGTCCCCCGCTGTTGATCTGACCTCACATCATATAGGCGATTGTGCGCAACGTGTCATTGAACAATCGATCGCGTCCGGAGACGGCAAGAGTTTGGCTAACTGGATTTTGCACGAAATGCACACTCAAGAACAGTCAAAGCGCGTCCAACGCCCCGCGCGCCGATTGGTTGTGGAGGCCGACATGCCGCCCATCCTCCTCTCTGAGGGCAGTGTCCCTCTCTGATAAGCTGTCAGCCGAATGCACCAGCGCATCAACCGGACTGGTGGGCACAAAGGCCACCACAGCCGTTGGCGCCGGCTCGCTCGGACTGCGGGCTTGCTGGATCTCCCGGTAGCCCAGATAAAGGCCGCTGCCCACGATCAGAACCATGCCCACCATCGTGTGCCAGCCCGGCACTTCGCCCCAAACGAAATAGGCCATAATCGCAGCGATCGGCAGATAGGAATAATCGAACGGTGCAATCAAACTCGCACTGGCGATTTGATAGGCCCTGGACAGCAGCATGTAGCCGGTCATGCCAATCACGCCCAAAAGCGCCAAGATGGCAATGCCCTTACCATCCGGCATCTGCCACTCCCAGCGCAGATGCGCAAAGCCGTCGCCAAGGTCAAACAGAGCATTTACCGAATAGCCCAGCGGCATGATGAGGATGCCAGACAGCGCAATGGTGTAGAGCCCCAAAGTAAGGCTGGTGTCACGCTCCCCAATCTTACGGGCAATCATTTGCGAGATGGCATAGGTGATGGCGCAGATCAGCGGTAGAACGGCGACCGGCTGGAACGCATCCCCGGTGGGGTTCATCGAGATGATCACGCCAATAAAGCCCACCAGCAGACAGATCGCGCGCCGAATACCGATGGTCTCGCCCAAGACCACCACAGCCATCAGGGCCGTAATCAGGGGCGCAGAGTAGAAGATGGTGGTGAGTTCAGCGAGCCCCATGAACGGAAACGCTGCGTAGTAAAGCGAAAAGCCAAACGAAAACAAAAATGCCCTCGCCAGATGCAAGGGCCAAAGAGGGGAGAACAACCGGTGCGGCTTGCCCAGCCATAAAATTGTGGGCACAAGCACCAAAAGCGTAACCATTGCCCTGGCGGTGATGAGCATCCAGACCGTGAAGTCGTCCAGCAGCGCTTTCATCATGCCATCTTGGATAGCGAAGATCACCGCGCCCAGCTCAACGCACACAATGCCAGCAACAACGCGCGATTGCGCAGGCGCCGGAGCTGGTGGGGGGATCGCCATCGCGTCAAGGTCTCCTCAAGTGCGCGGCTCCTGAGAGCCCTGCCTCAACCGTCAAACGACGCCTTAAAACATGTTCGCAAAGCCTTTTTTGCTAAAGTGCAAAAATCTAACTTTGGGCCAAACAGCGATGTCTTGAGGGCTGAAAGCGTCGCTTCGCATGGGAGCAACATTTCGCCAAACGGGCCCTAACCTTGAGTTTTTGGGGCGGTCACAAATTTCAGCAGCCGAGCCATGCAACCAGCGCATAGCTGACATGCAACAGGTACAGGCCACGCCTTACGCGGCGTCAATTGCCGATTGATGTCTCAAACAATAAGTGCAAGACTTGCCCCTTCCCATTCGGCGTCGTTCAGAACGCCGGGCGAAAACAAGGGAGACTCAAATGAAAAAATTTGGATTGTTTGCGGCTACTTTGGGCGTGGGCTTGCTTGCTCTGGCCACCGTCGCCAATGCGGCTGACTGCCCGATCAAAATTGGCGGCATTGCACCATTGTCCGCACCCGGAACAGTGGTCGGCGGAGAAGCCATGCGTGATGCCATGCTGATCGCGCAAGATGATTTGAATGCAGCCGGCGGCGCACTGGGCTGTCAGATCGAGGTGGTGATTGCCGACAGTGAGGGTCTGCCGGAGAAGGCGAAGGCCATTATGGAGAAACTCATCACCCAGGATGGTGTGGTCGCTGTGGGCGGCGGATATCACTCATCCGTGGGCGTAGCCTCCAAGGATGTGGCCAACGCGCGCGGCATCCCGGTGGTGTATGCAGAGACCTGGAACGACACCATTACCGGCGATAAGCAGAAGTATATCTTCCGCATCGCGCCGCTGAGCTCCTGGGCATCTGCCACCATTTGGCAGCATGCGCTCAAAACCCCGGGCATCAAGAAGGTTGCCATTCTGACCGAAAACACCGACTACGGCATCCCGGCCGCTGAAGAGACCACGAAAGGCTTGAAATCTGGCGGCGTGGAAACGGTCACCTTCAGCGTTGATATCGGCACGCAGGACTATGCCGGCATCGTGGAGCGCATCAAGGCGGAAAACCCCGACATGATCATCACGCTGGCCACAGGTGAAGCCGGCTATAACTTCGCCCAACAGGCAGCTGATGCAGGCATTGGCCCGATGGACATTCCGTTCCACGCCTCCCAGGTCTCCTTGGAAAGCAAGGCCTATTGGGAAAACGTGCCGGACGGCAATATGGCCTTCGTGCAGCGTATTGGCGTGCCGGAAAATCTCTTTAACGAAAAGGCCAAAAAGTTCGCCGAAGTCTACAAGAAGAAGACCGGCAAGGCCGCTGTGGAGAGCTATGCCATGGAAGCTTACGACTCCATCGCTATTCTGGTGCAAGCCATCAATGAAGCCAAGTCCACTGAGGGCGACAAGATTGTTGAAGCCTTGGAGAATATCTCTCACGACGGCACCCTAGGGAAAATCTACTTCCCCTATGGGACGAAGAAAGATCCCTCCGTTGATGGTAAGGGCGATGAGTGGTGGCACCAGTGGCCAGATCCGGCTCTGACGGTTATCCAGTATCAGAAAGAGGGACAAAACTCAGCTGATGCACCGATCGTTTATCCGGATACCTACAAGACCGGCGAAGCCAAATACGTGAAGTAGGCACACGCCGTTTAAAATCACCGGCCGGCGGAGTGTAGGCTGCCGGCCGGTGTTTCAAAGACAGAGGGTGGGCAGTGGAGTCTCCGAGTTTATTCTGGGGCGTCATCATTTGGATGATTGTGTGGGGTGTGGGCGGCAGCATTGCCACCCGCTATAGGTATCTGCACAAAGACCTTGATACCTCCAACGCTAATTTTGTGGGGGCCATGGTAGGCGCGGCATCCGGGCCTATTGGGCTGGCGTACCTCTGGTTTCAAACCCCCGAGCTCACAAACCGTCTCATCGTAGGCCCTGCCATTCTGGCCGTCACCTTAGTTGCGGCCGCCTTCGCGTTCGCAGATCCCGACAATAACTGCGTGGTCAATGGATCGTTTGTCGCCTCGCAATTCGTCAACGGCCTGATCATCGGCATCAT
>JBCDIP010000047.1:0-11161 GCA_038748855.1 Pseudomonadota bacterium | reverse complement strand
GGTGCCATCCAGCGCACCTTACCACCTCGCAGTCTGGCAAAATGGCCGGATCACGCTGTCTGATTTGAGCACCAACCGTCATTTCCCATTAAGTTCGTTCGGCGCAACCGACAGCGATGCTTTAAAGGCGCTTATAGCACTTGGTAGTCGAGACGGCCGCTAACTCGCGCTCAGCCGCTCAAAATTAGAATCTGTGCACACACTGGTTTCCGGTGGATGCGGCTAGAGGTCGGCTAGGCAAACAGTTCTTCTAGCAGTCTGGTCCGTCTCAATGCTCTTTGACTGAAGTGTGTCTGGTCCACCTATACGGTGAAAATCGGACTGGACTTCGTTGCCCTTCCAAGCATTGCTTGTACCGATATCGGATGGATCTGGTCATCTCCATGCTCGGCCAGACCCTGCCGAGCTCCGGTCAGTAGTGGTTCCGCAATCATGCGAAGCTCTAAAAACTGATGGAGATAATCATCACAAGCCAATCCAAACCGCGAAGTAAGCCGGAGAACCGCAAGTCTGAGAACGCGGTACTAAACCTAAGGCGACCAAAACCAACTCATTGCTGACGCTGCTTCGACGCCCTAAGGGCGCGACCCTTCAAGAGCTGATGAATGCCTCTGGCTGGCAAGCTCACAGCGTGCGCGGCTTCGTCTCCGGCACGGTACGCAAGAAGCTCAATCTGCCACTTACGTGTGAGACAGATGCCAAGTCGACACGGCGTTATCGCGTCTCTCGGACGACGGAAGTCTCACAATGACCCAATCGGAGCTTGCTCAAGAACTGGCCGAACTATCAAAACTCCCGAGAACGGATCTGGTGGTGGCCTGGGTCAAAGTTTATGGCCATCCTCCTCCGAAGGGCATCAATCGGGGCTTTCTGGAGAGAGTCTGCGCCTATCGGATCCAGGCGCGCCGGCTCAGGCCTCTCAAACCCTCAATCCGAAAGCGACTGCTTGCTCACGTGACACCTAGCGAACGTGATGAGGGAACCGCGCCGCCAATCAGACCGACGGTTCGCCCTGGTGCCAAGCTATTGAGGGAATGGAACGGTGTTACTCATCAGGTCTTGGTCACAGAGCAGGGATGTGAGTGGAATGGCCATCAGTTCAGCTCTTTGTCCGCTGTTGCCAAGGCAATTACCGGTGCTCACTGGTCTGGACCGAGGTTCTTTGGACTATGAGCGCGAGGCAAACACTCCGGTGCGCCATTTACACCCGCAAATCAACTGAGGAGGGACTTGAGCAGGACTTCAACTCGCTTGATGCACAACGTGAAGCTTGCGAGGCCTTCATTGCTTCGCAGTCAGGCCTTGGCTGGAAGCACTTGAGCACCAGGTATGATGATGGCGGTGCTTCTGGCGGCACAATGGATCGACCTGCGCTGCAACAATTACTAAATGAGATTGAAGCAGGTCGCATTGATGTGGTCGTCGTCTACAAGATCGACCGCCTGACGCGCTCCCTCATGGACTTTGCTAAGATCGTTGATGTGTTCGATGCAAAGAATGTGTCGTTCGTCTCAGTGACCCAGCAGTTCAACACAACGACTTCCATGGGGCGCTTGACCCTCAACGTATTGTTGTCTTTTGCCCAGTTTGAGCGGGAGGTGACCGCAGAGCGCATCAGGGACAAGATTGCAGCCTCCCGCAAGAAGGGCATGTGGATGGGCGGCAATCCGCCCTTGGGATATGACGTGAAAGAAAAGCAACTGGTGGTCAATGAGGCTGAAGCAGATACGGTGCGTCGGTTGTTCCGTCTTTATCTGGAGACCCGCAGTGTGCGGCGGCTCAAAGCTAGAGCTGACGAATTGGGGATCGTGACCAAGCGCAGGATCTATAGAGACGGCAGAGCCACCGGCGGCAAACTGTTCTCCCGAGGAAATCTGCACCTGCTGCTCACCAATCCCACGTACATCGGACAAGTTGTTCATCGCGACCAGACGTACCCTGGTCTTCAACAGGCGATTGTAGATCAAGCCTTATGGGATGAAGTTCAAGCTGCAATGGCGAAAAGTGCCGTGGACCGCAAATGCGCAACCAACATTAGATCTCCGAGCTTTTTGACTGGTCTCATCTTCGATGAAACCGGAGACCGGTTGTCGCCATCCCATGCGGCAAAGAAAGGCGTGCGCTACCGGTATTACATCTCCCACCGGCTAATGCAGGCCGCGCGGCACGATGATGATGGATGGCGACTGCCCGCCAAAGAGCTTGAGGCAAATGTGTTGTCGGCACTGTCTGGATGGCTGGGAAACAAAGAGAACATCGCTAGCGCAATCGACCTGGACAACCAAACGCCCTCAAGTTTGAAAAATGCGCTGGAAAGAGTTGAGTTGCTGGCCTCCCAACTGGAGACAGGATCGCCTCGTGAAATCAAAAGTCTTCTCGTCTCGGTCTTACATCGTGTTGAAGTTCACCCAGATCAACTGGTCCTCAAGCTCAACCTGGCATCGCTCATGAAGCAGCTACCGGGAGATACGGCGCAGCCTGAATCCGCGCAAGAGACTGACCTAGCGCATCAGATTAGTGTTTCTCATAAACTTAGGCGCAGGGGTGTTGAAGCGAAGTTGGTTCTGAATCTTGGCAAAGATCAGCGGACACCCTACAAGGATGAAAAGTTGATCCAAGCTGTCGCTAAAGCCCACGGCTGGATCGATCAACTCACTAACGGCAGTGCCGCCTCGATTTCGGCAGTTGCAGCGGCGAGCAACGAAGATCGGAATGAGATCAGTAGATTCCTGCCACTTGCATTCCTGGCACCTGACATCATTGATGCGATAATGAGCGGTCGCCAACCGATTGACCTGACATTGGAACGGATCAGGCGCATCGGTGAGTTGCCAGTGGACTGGCAAGAACAGCGTTCAGTCTTGGGCTTCTAGTCCTGATACTTCCCAACGCTTCCCGCAAACGTCTGGTGGCCAAAAACGGCCCACAGAGACGAATGGCCAAAGACTGGCAAAATCGAGAGGAAATACCGTCTCTTCCACCAGTTGTTAGGGTGCGCTGCGGGCTAACCCTCGGAAGACAGGTATGTAATTGAGAGGGCTGTCCCGAGCCCCCAAAGAGACCAGACTTGTTGGTGGGTCCGGCAGGACTCGAACCTGCAACCAGACGGTTATGAGCCGTCGGCTCTAACCAATTGAGCTACGGACCCACCTGTCGCAAACCACTCACAGGTGGAGTGCGCGCAAGGCCACTGCTATAGCAAGAGGCGTCAGGAGACGAAAGCGGGAAGTCTCGCTCTTCCAGCGTTTGCTCTGATGCCAGAATCGGGTGCCATATTGGTGTCTTATTCGAAAGCCACTACCCGGCGCCTTAAGGCCCTCTCAGGAGATGATACGCTATGACCGCAAAATGGCTCGTTCTCACCACGCTCACCCTCATGGCCTGGGCCGCGCCCCTGGTGCCCTCGGTGGCGCAAGATGTGGCCAAGCGGACCATCAGCGTCAGCGCAACCGGAACCGTCACCGCTGAACCCAACATCGCCGTGGTGACGATGGGTGTGCTCACCGAAGCGAAGACCGCGCGCGAAGCGCTCAGCGCGAACACCAAAGCCATGGGTGCGCTGATCGATGAGCTGGAGGCCCAGAAAATCGCCAAGAAGGACCTGCAAACCTCGAACTTCAGCGTGCAGCCCCGTTATGTGTATCCCAAGCGCAGCAGCGATGGGCTGCAGCGCCCGCCACGTGTGGTTGGGTACACCGTCTCCAACCAGCTGACCGCCATCGTGCGCGATCTGGACAGCTTGGGCGAGGTGCTCGACAAGGCTGTGAGCACCGGATCAAACCAGATCCACGGCTTGCGCTTCTCCATCGATAAGCCCGGTCCCCTGCGCGATGAGGCGCGCAAAAGAGCCGTGAGCCAGGCGATCGCCCGGGCCAAGCTTCTGGCAGAGGCTGCAGGCGTCACCCTCGGGCCTATCATGGCCATGTCGGAAAGCGGCGGTGCGCGCCCACCTCAGCCTGTGGCAAGAGGGCGGGCGTTGGTCGCTGAAGCGGCTTCTGCGCCCGTGCCTGTGGCGCGCGGCGAGCAAGAGCTGTCCGCCACGGTGAACATCACCTGGGCTCTGCAGTAATCAGCGGCCTAGTGCCCGTCGGCGCCTTCACGCATCCATTGCTGCAAGGCGCGGATGGAGTGCTCTGAGTTCACGCCGCATTTGGGATCGAGCACCAAAGGTCCTGGCCGATAGCCCCGGTTGTTCAGACCGCGCTGGACGGATTCCACCAGGTGGATGTCTTCTTCCACCGTGGTCTGGCGGTCCTGGATGGCGAGGTTGCGGATCACGTCGGATTCGCGCCCGTCCACCGTGTACCAGCCCCGCCACACCGTGACAGTGTCCACACCCGTGGCGCGCCAGTGATAGGTGTTGAGCACGTTGCCGGGATAGACCTGGAACGAGAAGAGGGGCCACAAGAACCAGGAGGAGTAATCGCCGGCATGCTCATTGGCCTCCAGGTCGATCGGGTAGCTCATGTCGTCCAGGTTCTGGCACTCGGTGGTGTGGCGCAGACAATAGCCTTGAGGCTGAATGTCATAGGTCTCCGGCTTCACCACTCCCGTTGCGAAGGTCACATGGTTGATGGAGCAGTGATAGCATTCTGAGTAGTTCTCAATGGAGACCTTCCAGTTGCAGTCTTCGGGAATCTCTACCCACTCCAAGGGTCTGAGCTCCTGAATATTGGGCACGAAGGCGGCAAGCTCTTCGCGGGCGCCAGGGAACCACTCGTCCATGGGCTTGGCGTCCGGATCCAGGTTGACGAAGATGAAGCCGTTGAACAGTTCCGTGCGAACTTCGGTCAGGCAGATCTCCTTGCGGTCAAAGCCCTCTACGGCCTTGATATTGGGGCCTGCTCGCAAGGCGCCTGTCAGCTCATAGGTCCAGGCGTGATAGGGGCACACAACGACTTTGCAGTTGCCCGTTCCGCTCACCAGCTCATGGGCCCTATGCTGGCAGACATTATAGAACGCGCGCACCTCATCGTCGCGGCCGCGGATGCAGAAGAGGCTCTGGCCGGCAATTTCGAAGGCGAAATAGTCGCCTACATTTTCCACCTGCGACTGGTGACCCGCATATTGCCAGGTGCGTGCCAGAACGCCGTTCTGCTCGACCTTGAAGAGTTCAGGGTCGGTATAATATCTCGCTTCGAGCGAGCGGGTCACAACCGGGGTGCTCATACCCTCATCTCCTATTCACTGCGGTATATGCCTAGCTCATGGCGGCGTTCGTGAAAACGGCCGATGTTCGCGATTACATCCTCGCTGGCGTCGGCAATGACGTAGGCCATCAATGTCTCCAATAGCGCGCCGGTTGAAAAAATTGAGGTAAAGAATTGCGGCGTGTCAGTCTGCACCACGAAGCCATGCTCGCTGCCTGTGATGACAGGGGAGGCTGGGCTGTCTGAGATGCCGATGATGGTGACCCCTTGCGCACGGGCCACCTCGACGGCCTCCACAACTTCAGACCGGTAGGGCTTGAAGGTGATGGCCAGCAAAACGTCTTCCTTGCCTGCCCGCGCGATGTCATCAACCGCCAGGCTGCCGCTGCGGGGAATGGCGCGCACATTGTCCAGCGCCATGTCGGCCAGATAGGTGAAACTTCTGGCCAGTGTGTGGTTGATGCCCACGCCCAGTATGTAAGCTGTGCGGGCTGCAACGATAGCATCGGCGGCGGCCTTCATCTGTTTGGCGTCGGTGGCGGCGAAGGTCTGCTCAACATTGGCGATGGCGCCCGCGGCCATATCCGCATAGAGGCCGTCCAGCTTGCCGCCCTTGGAGAGCGATTGCAGCCAGCGGGCCCGGTCCGGGAAGTTGACGCCGCCCTTGCGGATCTCTTCGCGGAACGGCTCGCGGAAATCATCATAGCCTTCAAAGCCGAACGAGCGGGCCATGCGCACAAGTGTGTTGGGCTTCACATTGGCCGCCTCGGCGATCTCGCGGATCGAGCTCACCCCCACATCATTCGGGTTTTCCAGCACGTAGGCCGCGGCTTTGCGCGTCTCCGGTGTCAGATTCGACAGCTCAGCGCCGAGCGCCGCCAGCACGTCCTGGGGAGCGGGGGATGCAGAATTTGGTACAAACATGTTATTCATGGTTGACGATTGTACAATTGTACTATTTATGTGTCCATCGAAATCTTGAGTGTTCACCGGTTTGACGGAGACGAGAAAGTGGCAGAAGCACCTTCATCCAAACTCCCCGCATCAGCGCGGGTTGTGATTGTCGGCGGCGGCGTTATGGGCTGCGGTTTGGCCTACCATCTGGCTCATGAGGGCTGGAGCGATGTTGTGTTGTTGGAGAAGGCAGAGCTGACGTCCGGCTCCACCTGGCACGCGGCCGGGCAGATCACCCACTCCACATCCAGCTTCGGCCTTGGCAAGTGCGTTGACTATAATATCGGCCTTTACGCCGGTGCGCTTGAGGCAGAGACCGGCCAGTCCGTGACCTGGCATGGCTGCGGCTCGTTCCGCCTGGCCTACACGGAAGATGAGATGGACTGGCTGCGCCACACCTTGAGCGTTGCGCGTTCGCTGAGCTTCAACATTGAACTGGTGGGCCCTGAGCAGATTGCGGCTCTGCATCCCTTCTATAACCTTGAAGGCGTTCTGGGCGCGCTTCACACGCCCGATGATGGCCACGTGGACCCGTCAGGTGTCACGCAAGCCATGGCCATTGGTGCACGTCAGCTGGGCGCGAAGATCATCCGCCGCTGCCGGGCCACCGACATTCAGCAGTTGCAGAGCGGTGAGTGGAAGGTCTCCACCGAGCTTGGCGATATCACCTGCGAGCATGTGGTGAATGCGGGCGGCACCTATGCCCGGCAGATGGGCGAGTGGAGCGGGCTGCAACTGCCGATGACCTCCATGACCCACCACTATTTCGTCACAGACACGGTGCCGCAGTTCCAGGAGTTGGATTATGAGCTGCCGGTGGTGCGCGATGACAAGCTGGTCTCCGGCTATATCCGGATGGAGCAGAAGTCCGGCCTGATCGGCATCTATGAGAAAGAGAACCCCAACGCCGTGTGGCTCGACCACTGTCCGTGGGAAGCGGAGAACGAGCTGTTTGAGGCGGACTATGACCGCATCATGCCGTGGCTGGAAAACTCCATGGACCGCATGCCGATCTTTGCGGAGCTTGGCATTAAACGCGAAGTGCACGGCGCCATCTCGCACCCGCCGGATGGTAACCCGCTGATCGGGCCTGCGCCGGGCGTGAAGAACTATTGGTGCTGCTGCGGCACCCAGATCGGTATTGGCTGGGGCCCCGGGCTGACCCGCGAGTTGGCCCGTTGGATGGTCCACGGAGCGGCTGACATTTCCATGCGCGAGTTCGACCCGCGCCGCTTCGGTGATTATGCGGTGAAAGACTGGCAGGTGACCAAGGCCAAGGAGGACTATTGCCTGCGCCACGAGATCCCGTTCCCCCACTTCAACCGCCTGGAAGGCCGGCCCATCAAGCCGAGCCCGCTCTATCAGCGCCTGAAAGAAAAGGGTGCGGTGTTTGAGGAGGTCTATGGCCACGAGCGTCCGCGCTGGTTTGCCCGCCATGGGGTGGCGCAGGAGGATCACTACTCGTTCCGCCGTAACGTGGTGCATGACATGGTGGGCCATGAGGTGAAGGCCGTGCGCGCTGGCGTTGGCCTTATGGACATCACCGCCTTCACCAAGGTGGAAGTGGCCGGACCCGATGCGGAGAGCTTCCTGGATGGGCTCATTCCCAACCGCTTGCCCAAGAAAGTGGGCGGCATCGCGCTGACGCATCTGCTCAACGAGCGCGGGCGGATTGAGATTGAGATCACCATCGTGCGTCTGGCGGAAGACCGGTTCTATCTGGTGTGTGCGGCGTTCTTCGAGCAACGCCTGCTGGATCACCTGAACCTGCGCCGTGCGGATGCTGAGATCGACGTCATCAACCGCTCCACTTCCTGGGCCGCACTGGCCGTACAGGGGCCACGCTCGCGCGATGTGTTGGCGGCGAACACTGGCGCTGCGCTGGACAATGCGAGCTTCCGCTGGCTCAACGCGCAAGAGATCACCGTGGCCGGCAATACCCTCTGGGCCTTCCGCATGTCCTATGCCGGCGAGCTCGGCTGGGAGCTGCACGGACCGGCTGAAGACATGCTGGCCGTTTACGATGCTCTGTGGGCTTCCGGCGAGCAGTATGGCGTCGTCGATTTTGGCTCCTTCGCCATGAACGCCATGCGCATGGAGAAAGGCTTTAAGGGCGCGGGCGAGCTCACCAACGAGGTAACCCTGCCGGAAGCCGATGTGATGCGCTTTGTGAAGATGGATAAGGAAGCGTTCGTGGGCAAAGCGCCAACCGCGGTCAGCCTGCAGGGTGAACTGCCCTGGATCTGCGCCTATCTTTCCATCGAAGCCGATGGCGAGGAAGACGGTCATGGCGGCGAAGCTGTGCTGCTGAACGGCGAAGTTGTGGGCACCACCAGCTCGGTGGCGTACGGCCACACGGTGGGCTCCGTCCTGGCCTTCGCCTACATCAAGCCTCATGCTGCGGTAGCCGGCACTGAGCTTGAAGTGGTGATCATGGGTAAGGAGCGTCCCGCGAAGGTGTTGGCGGAACCGATCTATGATCCGGAAAGCCTGCTGCCGCGCACCGATGCGGTCGCTCTAGAGGCTGCTGCCGGATAGGTTCCCGCTATGAAGATCAACCGCATCAGCGTCTGGCAAAAAGATCTGCCGCTCACCAAGCCCTACTGGCTGTCGGGGGGGCGGCTCAAGTTTGAGAATCTGGATGCAACCTTCGTGCGGCTGGATACGGATGCCGGGCTTTCCGGCTGGGGTGAAGGCACGCCGTGGGGCCACACCTATCTGCCGGCCCACGGTCCCGGCATCCGCGCCGGTATTGAAACCATGGCCCATGCGGTGCTGGGGCTGGACCCCCGCAAAGTCGAGCATGTGGAGCGGGCCATGGACATCTGCCTGCCGGGCCATCTTTACGCCAAGGCGCCGATTGATCTGGCCTGCTGGGATCTGATGGGCAAAGCCTTCGGCCTGCCCATGGCCGATCTCTTTGGCGGGCGTTATGAGGATGGAACGCCGATTGCGTCCTCCATTTCCACCGGTACGCCCGAAGAGATGCTGGCGCTGATCGATGAATACCGGGCGACCGGCTACCGGGTGCATTCGGTGAAGGTGGGCGCCGACATCGCCGCCGACATTGAGCGCATCCGGTTTCTGGAGCAAAACCGCAAGGCCGAAGAGCGCATTCTTTATGACGTGAACCGCGCCTGGACCCGGCGCGAGGCGATGACCGTGATGAACGCGGTGGCCGAGCTTGGCATCACCGTGGAACAGCCTTGCGAGACCTTGGACGATATTGCGGCGATCCGCCCGCTCACGTCGTCTCCCATCAGTGTGGATGAGCGCTTGGAAACCTTGCAGGATATGTCCCGCATTGCGCGCGAGGGCCTCGCTGAAGTGGTCAACATCAAGCTGAACCGCGTGGGCGGACCCACCAAGGCGCGGCGCATTCGCGATATGGCGCTCGCCCACGGCATCCAGATTTATGTGATGGCCACGGGCGGTTCGGTTCTGGCCGACAGCGAGGCGGCCCATCTGGCGCAGTCCATCCCGACGGAATCGCGCTTGGGCACCTGGGCGTGTCAGGATATGCTGGCGGTGGACGTGGCGCCCGGCCGCGGCACGCGCAACGACAATGGTGATTTGCGGGTGAGCGATGCACCTGGTCTTGGGGTCGAGCCAGATCTCGACCTTCTGGGCGAACCCATAGCGATCTACGAGTGAACGGAGCGAGCTGATGAAAGCCAATATCTCACAACAAGACTGGATTGACCGCGCCAATAAGGTGTTGCCGGCCGGTGGCTTTGGCAATTTCGATCCTGGCGTCATTGTGCGCGAGGGCAAAGGCTCGCGCGTTTGGGACGAGGACGGCAAGGAGTATATCGACTATCTGATCGGCTCGGGCCCCATGCTGCTTGGCCATGGCCACCCGGAAGTGATTGAGGCGGCCTCTGAGCAGCTCGCCAAAGGTATGACCTTCTTTGCCAACAATGCCCGCGGCATTGAGCTGGCCGAAGAGATCTGTAGTGCCGTGGCGTGTGCTGAACAGGTGCGCTATGTGAGCACCGGCGGTGAGGCGGACATGTATGCCATGCGCCTTGGCCGGGCCCACACCGGGCGCGACAAGATCCTGAAGTTCGAAGGCGGCTATCACGGCATGTCCGCCGAAGCGCTGATGAGCCTTACGCCCCAGCGCCTGGAGAACTATCCGAACGCGGTCCCTGACAGTGCGGGCATTCCCGACAGCGTGCGTGCGGAGATGATCATTGCTCCGTTCAACGACGCAGAAACCGCGCGGCAGATGATGAGCGAATATGGCGAGGAGCTGGCCTGCGTGATCGTGGAGCCTTTGCAGCGCCTGATCCCGCCGGAGCCAGGCTTCCTGGAAACCCTGCGTGAAGAGACCGAAAAGCGCGGCATTGTGCTGATCTTTGACGAGGTGGTCACCGGCTTCCGGCTCGCCTATGGCGGGGCCCAGGAGAAGTATGGCGTGGTGCCGGATCTGTGCACCATGGGAAAGATCATCGGCGGCGGTTTCCCTCTGGCGGCGGTGGCCGGCAAGACGGAGATCATGCAGCATTTCGACAAAGCCAAGGTTGGTGCTGAGGGCTTTACCTTCCAGCACGGCACGCTGAGCGGTAACCCCGTGGCCTCAGTTGCGGGTTTGAAAACCATGGAAATCCTGCGCCGGCCCGGCACCTATGAGGCGATGCGCGAAAGCGGTGCCTTCATCATGGAAGCGTTGCGGAAGAACTTGGGCGGCGCGGGCATTGCGCACCAGATCGTGGGCGATGAGACGCTGTTTGATGTGATCTTCACCGATCGGCCGGTCAAAAACTACCGGGATATCTTCCAGGCCGATGGAGCCAAGCAGAAGCAGTTCAACGTGCATCTGCGTGAGAAGGGCCTGCTGAAGAGCGATGCGAAGACCTATATCTCGGTGGCTCTGACCCAGGAGGATCTGGATCAGACGGCGGATGCGATTGCGTATGCTACGCAGAAGATTGCGGGGTAAGGAGCGTCGTGCCCCTGCGAACGCAGGGGCCTATAGCTCGCATCTCTCCCTTGGCTGAGAAGATCCCTGCTTTCGCAGAGACGCGGCAGCGGAACCCGCGCCCTTGCGCACG
>JBCDIP010000046.1:0-11341 GCA_038748855.1 Pseudomonadota bacterium | reverse complement strand
GCCCGTCACGCATTGGCGCTTGCGTTTTTCAGTAGGCAAGCTGAACAAAAAAGCGCCCCACCGATTTAAGGGTGGGGCGCAAATGTAACTTTGAGCTGACCGGGCCCGTGGGGCCCGGTGTTGTTTACGGCGTATAGTTCAAGCTTATCGACGCAATGCCTGCAGCCACATTCAAGCCGGACTGGGCTTGCACGCTCACAGGTTGGAGCGTGATGGAGTTGTTTGCGCCCACGAGCGCATTGGCACCGACGCCAACGCCGGCGGTAGCCTCAGCCGAAGCGCCGCCATATGTTCCGGTCAAGGCGCCCGGATTGAGGTTCGTGCGCGGCGCAAACACCGCCCATGCGATGTAGGCCTTACCGGTCACACCAATGTCGATGCCAAATTTGCTGATCTTGCCGGAATAGCGCTCTTGATTGTTCGCTTGCTCGAAGACGCAATTAAGCGACTTGGACGATCCGAAGATGAAGCCGACACCACCGGCGACTACACATTTGAGCACCCCGATCTCAATAGCATTCTGTGCTTGAGCCGACGGAGCGGCGAGCATAAGAGCCGCGGCTAAACCGGCAATAAGTCGTTTTTTCATTTCTGTTTCTCCTATTGAAACGCATTTCGCGACAGTCCGGCGAAGCCGGTGGTGACCTCAATTGGCATCAAATCACCACAAATGTGACGCGAACTTGGCGAAAGGGTCGAATCCCTCAATCCCTGCTTATACCAATTGTTTCTTTGACCTAACAGAGTGCGCAGCTTAAGTAATTGCGACAAATCAAGCGCGCGAACGCAAAGGAGATCCCAATGACCGCATGTATTGTAGGCTGGGCGCATTTGCCTTTTGGCCGACGCGATGAACCCGATGTGGAAAGCCTGATAATGGGCGTCGCGGGCGACGCCATAGCCGATGCAGGTATTGGTCCCGAAGAAATCGATTCCATCCATGTGGGCCTCTTCAATAGCGGTTTTCAAAAGCAGGACTTTCCAGCCTCATTGGTGCTCCAGGCCGATAATGCCCTGCGCTTTAAGCCAGCCACCCGGGTTGAGAATGCCTGCGCCACCGGCTCGGCGGCTGTTCACGCAGGGCTCGACAAAATCGCCGCTAAGAAAAGCCGCTTTGCGCTGGTGGTGGGCGCGGAGAAGATGACGGCGACGCCTGGTGCGCAGATCGGCGATATTCTGCTAAATGCTTGCTACCGGAAGGAAGAAGAAGACGTTGAGGGCGGTTTTGCCGGCATCTTTGGCAAGATCGCCCAGAGCTACTTCCAGAAGTATGGCGACAAATCCGAAGCTCTGGCACGCATCGCTGCCAAGAACCATAAGAATGGCGTCGCCAACCCCTACGCCCAAATGCGCAAGGATCTGGGGTTTGAGTTCTGCAATCAAGTATCAGACAAGAACCCCTATGTCGCCGGACCGCTGCGCCGCACCGATTGTTCTCTGGTCTCCGACGGGGCGGCTGCTCTGGTGCTGACAGATGTGGAAACCGCGCTCAGCATGAAGAAGGCCGTTGCGTTCCGCGCCGCCGTTCAGGTCAATGACTTCCTGCCGATTTCCCGCCGCGACATCATCAAGTTTGAAGGGTGTGCAGAAGGCTGGCAGCAAGCGTTCGCACAAAGCCGTTTGGGCCTGGATGATCTGAGCTTTGTAGAAACCCATGACTGCTTCACCATTGCTGAACTGGTGGAGTACGAAGCCATGGGACTGACCGCACCCGGCGAAGGCCATAGAGCCATTGATGAAGGCTGGACGGAGAAAGACGGCAAGCTGCCAATCAACCCCTCCGGCGGCTTGAAGGCCAAGGGCCACCCAATTGGTGCCACCGGTGTTTCGATGCATGCTCTTACGGCTATGCAACTCACGGGCACGGCCGGCGATATGCAAGTGGCCGATGCTCAGCTTGGCGGCATCTTCAACATGGGCGGCGCTTCCGTTGCAAACTTTGTGAGCATTCTGGAGCCGCTGCGCTAGCTGGGTTTCGGCTGGCCGATGAAATTGACGACCTGTCTGATGACGGCCTCATCTTCCAGCACGCTTATGTGCCCCAGCCCATGAGTGGTGTGTTCTGTCTTCTGCGCGTGATGGGTCAAGTGGGCCAGCGAGCCGGCGTGCGGAATAAACGGGTCATCTGCATCATGAAACGACAGAGCGGGAAGATTGGCCCGCTCCAGTAGCCGCTGCGCATGTGTGTCGCCCAAGCAGAAGCCCAGATCATGCTCCGCCCGTGCGCGCAGCTGTTCGATCACCTTTGGCGTCAGCCCGATGGCGCCGCCAAGTCCTTCAATCACTGCGCTTAGGCTCACCGGACTGTTGATTGTCACCACCTTGGACACACTGGCCTTGCCGCCAAGAACGTCATGGCCAGCGGCGACCATCAGAGCCAATAGTCCGCCCAAAGAATGACCGATGATGCATTGGAACGGGCCGAAGCGCTGATTGAGTTCCAGGATGGTCAATGCGGAGAGGCGAGTGTCCACCGGAGGCCCCTTTGCCGAACCTTGTCCGGGAAGATCCGGGATCACCACCTCATGCCCTCGCGCCAAAAGGGGTGAAACAAACGCCCCCATCAATCCTGATTGCCCACCCCAACCGTGCAGCAAGAGAACCTTGCTCAGACCCGATTCGCTTGCCCAGCGCCAAACGGGTGTCCGCCCTGCGACGCCATCATGAACTAGCGCCTCAGCTTGCGCAAAGGTGGGGGCTGTATTCGCCACCAGCTGCTTTTCCTCAGGCGTTGCATAGTTGAAGGCAGACGGATGACGGAACAGCCAGTATCCCAACCGTGCTGTGTTTTGAGGGGTAATGGCGCTTAGTGCGCCGAAGACGCACTGGGTGGCTTTTACGACAAAAATTCTAACCGCCCGCTTTCTTCACCAATGCGTCCACGAGCTTGCCCACGAACTCGCGCGATGTCTCGTCGGTAAGATCGCCATTGGCATCAAACTTGGTGCCGGAAAGCCCGACAAAGACTTCCGGTTTACCCACCAGATTTGCATCAAGCGCGCTCATCACTTTGCGCAGATCATATTGTACGCGGGCCGTGCCGATCGGCCCGGGCGCGGCCCCCAGAATGGCCGTGGGCTTGCCGGCAAAGGGCGTAGGCCGAATGCGGCTGATCCAGTCAATCAGGTTCTTTAGACCGCCCGGAATGGAGAAGTTGTACTCGGGACAAGCAATGATCAAGGCGTCCGCCGCCGTCAAGGCGTCTGCGATTTCCTGAGCCCGGGCCGGGATGCCCGTGGCCGCTTCGTCGTCACCGTTGTAGATCGGCACATCTCGGTAATCCACAATCTCAACGCCGTCTGGCGCAAATGTACCGGCGGCGCGAAGCAATCCGGTGTTTGTTGAAGCACTTCTAAAACTGCCTGATAGGCCAATGATCTTCATGTCATGTTCCCGCTATTAATCTGATCAGATCCACACATAGGTCATGAGCTGACATGTGCAACCAGCCGGTCCATAAATTTTGAACAGCTCTCCACTTGGTCCAGGCTCACATATTCATCAGGCTTATGCGCTTGGGCAATGCTGCCCGGCCCGCAGATCACCGTTGGGATATCGATGGCTTGAAAATAGCCTGCTTCGGTCTGGTACGATACGGCAAACGTCTCATTCTGCCGCGCAAGAGCCATCACCAAAGTCTCTGCGGGTGAGCCATCTTGCGGCACCAATGCCGGGATCTCATCCATGTGCTCTGTGACGACCCCCGTCATTGAAGAAACCGCGTGCATCTGGGGAACCACATGCTCTGCAGCATAAGCGTTCATTCGGTCAACCAGTTCAGCGGCCTCAAACCCCGGCAGGCCGCGCGCTTCCCAGTCGATGGTGCATTTAAGCGGGATGATGTTGAGAGCTGTGCCACCCTCAATCAATCCCACATGGACGGAGGTGTAGGGCGTGTCAAAGCGCTGATCCCGGTTCGGTTGGGATTTGAACTCTTCGGCAATCCTGTTGATCTCGCCGAGCATCTCGCCCGCCACCATAATCGCATTGACACACTTGTCCGGTAGCGAGGAGTGGCCCTCAAGTCCCGTGATCTCAGTGATGAACCGATGCCCGCTCTTATGGGCATTCACTACGGTCATATCTGTTGGCTCGCCCACAATCACGATCGCCGGTCGAGGCAGGTGCTGTTTGATGTGCTCAGCCAAAGGCCGCACCCCAAGGCAGCCCACCTCCTCATCATAGGTAAAGGCAAGGTGGACCGGTGTTGAAAGGGACCGGTCAACGAGGTCAGGCACTTTGGCCAGTGCGACAGCGAGGAAGGCCTTCATGTCGCACGTGCCGCGGCCAAACAGAAGGCCGTCACGTTCGACCACACAGAAGGGATCGGTCGACCAATCCTGTCCCTCAACCGGCACCACGTCCGTGTGGCCGGACAGTACGATTCCACCCGGCCCGTTCGGTCCAACGGTGGCATAGAGATTGGCCTTGTTGCCGTCCTCGTTGGGCAGAAGCAGGCTTTCCACGCCCCAGCCCGTCAGATAGTCCTGAACAAAAGCAATCAAATCCAGGTTCGACTTGTGGCTCGTGGTATCGAAACTGATGAGCTTGTCGATAAGCTCTCGTGGACTATATCTGGCGCCTGTCATTCCAACTCTCTTTGCTTAACGTCCCGCCATTCGAGTTCCAGCTTAAGTCCGCCAGAACATGGGCGAAAACAGAACCAGCACCGTTAGCAGCTCCAACCGGCCCAGCAGCATTCCAAAGCTGAGCACCCATTTGGCCACATCCGGCAAGCGGGTATAGGTTTCCGCAGGCCCGACAATATGGCCGAGCCCCGGCCCAACATTGGCGATGGCACTGGCGGCCGCCGACATGGACGTGAGGTGGTCAAGGCCCACCAGGTTTAGGGTCAACGCCAAAAGGCCAAAGCACACGAAGAACAGAAAGACGAACGTCATCACGGCAGCGATCACGTTGTCTTCCAGCCGCTTGCCATTGTAGCGGGCCGGAAAGACGCCGCTCGGATAGAGCATGCGGTTCACACTGATCCGCACCGTTTCAAGCACCACCTGCAGGCGGAAGATCTTCAGTCCGCAGGATGTGGAGCCGGCGCAACCACCCAGAAACATGATGCAGAAAAAGAAAATCAATGAGAACTCGCCCCAAAGTCCATAGTCGGTGGTGGCGTAGCCTGTGCCGGTCACAATGGAGATCACATTGAAGATCGCCAGCTGCAGTGCAAAGCCGGCTTCGTTCACATCGCTATAAACTTGGTAGGCCCAGGCAATGAAGATCAGCACCACCAACATGATCAGGAAGAACCGTACCTGAGAATCCTGAAGCAGCGGCCCTGAATTGCCTCTGAGGGCGATGAGGTAAAGTGCAAACGGCAAGCTTCCCAAAATCATGAACACGGATGCCACCATGTCCACAGACACTGAGTCGAAATAGCCCAGTGAAAGGTCGTGGTTGGAAAACCCGCCTGTTGCGATAGTGGTCATGGAGTGGACCACTGCGTCAAACACCTGCATGCCGGCGAAGAAGTACGCCACCGC
This sequence comes from Pseudomonadota bacterium, assembly GCA_038748855.1. Lineage (GTDB taxonomy): Bacteria > Pseudomonadota > Alphaproteobacteria > Rhizobiales > CAJQND01 > JAAEUE01. The sequence goes on along the minus strand of JBCDIP010000046.1, from coordinate 5,843 downwards.
ACACAGCGCCGTAAGCAAGGCATAGAGTACGGCCAGCGAGCCGGCGATCTGGGTGGCCCGCGGCAAAATCTTGCCTGAGGTATCCGATGATTCCATGCGGAAGAGCTGCATGCCGCCAATCTGCAACATCGGCAGAACGGCGATGGACATAACGATAATCCCAATGCCGCCGATCCATTGCAGCAACCCGCGCCACAACAAGAGGCCAGGCGCAACGCTGTCCAAACCCGTGATCACCGTAGCGCCCGTTGTGGTGAGGCCCGACATGCTCTCAAAGAACGCATCGGTAAACGATAGTTGCAGTTCTCCCAGCCAGAACGGCAAGGCCGCATAAGTGACAAGCGCAAGCCAGGAGACGACGGTCAGCACAAAGGCCTGCTTCACGTTCAGAGTCTCCGAGCGTCCCCAGGTGGCAAGCACCAGAGCAATGCCGCTGAACAAGGTAAGGCCTGCGGAGAATACAAATGTCAGCCAGTCCCGGTCCGACAACAGCAGATCCAGGATGGCCGGCAATAACATCGCGCAGCCCAGGGTCGTCAGGAAGATCCCCACGACCAGAATGATCGGCCGGATATCAAGCACGGATCAGATCCAGCCAAGGCCCGTGAACATGTTCCATCAGTGCACGGCGCCATCCATGTGGGGGCTATCTAGAGAAAAGGGTGGAATGGCCACGTCGAAATGCTCGCCGCTGGAGTTCCGCATATTGTAGCTCCCCACCATAAAGCCGGTCGGCGTGGGCAACGGCGCACCGGACGTATATTCAAAGCGCTCGCCGGGACCAAGCACAGGTTGTTCGCCAATGACACCATCGCCCCGCACCTCTTGCATATTGCCCTGTGCGTCCGTGATCTGCCAGTGGCGGGTCAGGAGCTGTACGGTCTCTTGGCCCTGGTTCTCAATCGCAATCGTATAGGCCCAGAAGTAACGCCCAGCATCAGGATCTGATTCGGCCTCCAGATAAGTCGGTTCTGCGGTCACCAGTATGGAACGCGTGGTCCGGTCGTACATCCTCTCACCTTTCCCGAAAAGATAAGGCCGCGCCTGAAATTACCCCATTCTGGCCCCGCACTTCTACCCAGTTATCCACGTGCGGCGGAATTTGTGTTGAACCTTGGGCCCACCGCAGAGATAGTGCGCTCCAAACCAACCAGGCCATATCACCGCACATGGGTATTCACGCTTTGTCCGAGGACCGCACCGAGTTTGAGACCGGCATTCTGCCCGCCGCGTCCGTTCAGGATTTGGAGGCTGAGGGCCACATCCTGCCCGAAGCGCCATTTGACGTTGACCAGGTTCAGCCGGCCAGCCTTGATCTGCGCCTGGGCACCACCGCTTACAGGGTGCGCGCCAGCTTTCTTCCGGGCTTGGGCTCCAAAGTGAGTGAGCGGCTGGAGCAGCTTTCCTTGCATCGTTTCGATCTGAGCGACGGGGCGGTATTGGAAACCGGCTGTGTCTACATTGTGCCTCTCATGGAAGCTCTGGATCTGCCGAACCAAATTTCCGCTGCGGCAAATCCCAAGAGCTCTACAGGCCGACTTGATGTGTTCACCCGGGTGATTGCCGACAATGCCCAAGAGTTCGACCAAGTGCCTGCCGGCTATCGCGGACCGCTCTATGCGGAGATCTCGCCACGGACCTTTTCCATATTGGTGCGCACCGGCTCTCGCCTCTCGCAGATCCGGTTTCGGAGCGGGGAAATCGAAGCCTCTGACGATTTGATCCGGCAGTTGCACGATGCTGAGCCCTTGATCACCTCAGGGAGCGTGAATGTTGACGGCGGGCTGGCTCTATCGGTGGAGCTGAGAAGCCAGGGACCGGGGCAGCCGATTGGTTTCCGGGCAAAGCGCCATGCCGGCCTGATCGACGTGGACAAGAAGGCCGCGTGCGATGTGCTCGACTATTGGGAACCCATTTGGAGCGAGGGCGAGCTGGTGCTGGATCCAGACCAGTTCTATATCCTCGCCTCTAAGGAAGCGGTTCGTGTTCCGCCAGCTTATGCCGCCGAGATGGTGCCCTTCAATCCGCTGGTCGGCGAGTTCAGGGTGCACTATGCCGGCTTTTTCGACCCGGGCTTCGGCCATGCGTCCGGCGGCGGTGAAGGCGCTCGCGCCGTGCTTGAAGTGCGTAGCCATGAGGTTCCCTTCATCCTCGAAGACGGCCAGATCATCGGCCGATTGATCTATGAGCGCCTCGCAAACCAGCCTGAGCAAGTCTATGGCCAGGGCATTGGCTCCAACTACCAGCGCCAAGGTCTTAAGCTCTCCAAGCACTTTAAGGCTTACGATCCCGGTTCCCGCTGAGCCCGTGTGCGGTCTTTTCCCAGTAGAACGGATCGCGCGCCAGCTGCCAAAGCGCATACCATCCTGCCGCTGAGACCAGCAGCCAGTAAAGCGGCATGGTGGCTATAGCTGCAGTCAGGTCCTTCAACTTGCGAACCGCCAAGCCTCTCCAGGCGATGAGCATCATGGAGCCATAGCCCAAGAACAGCACCACAACCTGAAGCGCGAACAGGAAGATCTCAATCGTGCCGGCCCCCTGGGGCCAGAAGCTTCCCGCGGCGATCCCGTAAGCAATTCCGACCAGAAACAACGGGTGCACCAGCGCGGACACCACAATGCCGCCCATCAGCACCTGGAACACGGCGAAACCCGTCGGCCCCATCTGCCGCCAGGTGGTGAGCGGCGCGCGCATATGCACAAGCCAAGTTTGCATCCACCCCTTAAGCCAGCGGGAGCGCTGGCGGAACCAGTTGCTGAGCGTGAAAGTGGCTTCCTCGTATGTGGTGCTCTCCAGAACGTCCACCCGGTATCCGAGCCTGTCGAGGCGTAAGCCCAAGTCGGCATCCTCGGTCACGTTGAACGGATCCCACCCACCGGCTTGACGCAGCACGTCGGTGCGAAAGTGGTTGGATGTACCGCCCAACGGGAGGGGCTGTCCATAAGCGGCCAACACCGGCAACGTCACATCGAATAAGGAGGCATACTCGATTGCAAATTGCTGGGTGAGCCAGTTCTGACGGGGATTGTAGAACGCCAAACGCGCTTGAACACAGGCCAAGTTGGCTGGTCCTCTCAACAAGGCCTCAGCCGCCAGTCGAAGCTGGCCGGCATCGGGAATGTCCTCGGCATCATAGATGGTCAAAAGGTCCCCACACGCAAACGGCAGAGCGAAGTTGAGAGCCTTCGGCTTTGTCTTGGGCCATGACGGGGGCACAAGAATGATCTCAAAGCAACCGGGAAGCCGGTGGGCCCGAACCATGGCAAGGGTCTCGTGATCGTGCTCTTCCAAAATCAGCTTAATGTCGAGCAGAGCAGCAGGATAATCCAGCGCACACAGAGCATCGAGCAGCTGGGGCACCATATTGGCTTCACCATAGAGCGGCACCAGAACGCTGTAGGTGGGCAGCTCAGCATCTTCCAACGGGCTGTAGAAGCTCTCCTTGCTTGGCTGTTGAGACGGCGGCCAGAGCACAAGGCAGCGCATCATGATCACGGACAGAAAGAAACACGAGAACAGAATGATCAGCGCGGCCAGAGCGGTCTCAGGCAGTGCATAGGCACACCAGAGGACACCGAGGGCGATGCTTATGGCAAACGCGATCTGGCTCCCGGTCATGCGCCTGGCTGCGGACATCTCCGGCTGGTCCACCGCCAGGCCTTGGGCGGCTTTGTTTGAGAGATGCCTGCGATATCTTCTTCTGAATGTATCACCCAGTTCTTGGCGTGTGGTGAGGGCGGAAACGGTCTCGTTCTGAGGCGCGCTTTGGCTCGATGGTAGCACGGCCGCATAGCGGGTTCCGGTTGTATCCCAGCTTACTGGGATGCGGCCTGAACGGGCCACCTGAGCAATCTTGGATGGGTCGCAAACCGCAACCGCGCGATCCAGAAAGTGCCCTTCAAGATAGTCAAGTCGTTGGGATTTGCTCGCCCCGCGGCAATAGTCTTGCGCGCTGATAATGCCGTAAGCGATGAGCACAGAGCCAACATCCATACCCGATGTCCGGCTTTCCTGGCGGGCGAAGGCGAGGTCCTCCGGGGCAATGGAAACAGGGGAAACGGGCGGATCTGGCGGAGCATGTTTGCCTGGTTCGCGATGAAAGACGCGTGGCGGCACCCTGCCAGATGGGTCCATATCGAGCTCCCCCCCGATGGCTCAACATTCAAACCGAAATATATACTTAAAGTTGTATCGTCTTCAGGGTAGCTATGCAATCAGGTTTGTGACAAAACAGCCCGCGAATTGTGTGACTTGAGGGCGATGATCGTTAGGACGTTCCATAAACTTGCACGCACCTTATGTTTCGTGTGCGCGGCGGCCGTGTTCAGCGCGGCAGCAATGGCGCAGGATGCGAGCGAGCCCGGACCCATGCCTGTGCCCTTGTTCTGGCGGATCGAGAAGCCGGATCCGGCACCGGATTTGAGCGTGGTGGAAACCCTGAAGATCATCACAGGCGACGATTATCCTCCGTTCAACTTTCGCGACAAAGACGGCTCGCTGCGGGGCTTCAATGTAGAAATCATGGCGGGCATTTGTGAGACCTTGCGCCTCAACTGCGAGATCACCATCGGCGCGTATGATGCGCTGATCCCAGCCTTGGTGGATGGCCGGGTGGACGTGGCAGCCGCTTCGATTGCCCGCTCTGAAGCCAACATGGCGAAGGTTGACCTGTCCAAGCCTTATTACCGTTCTCCGGCCGTTTTTGCCGTGCGCCTGCAAAACCCCATCAAAGATGCCATCCCCCGGTCCTTGGCGGGCCGTCGGCTGGGCGTTCTCGCCGGGACGGGCCATGAGCAGTTCTTGAAGTCCTACTTCGGCCGATCCTCCATCCGGCCTTACAGCTCAATGCAGGAGGCCACAGAGGCCCTGCGCGTCGGAAACATCGATGCGCTCTTCGGCGATTCTATTCCGCTCATGTACTGGATCGCCGGGCAGACCTCGCGCACCTGTTGCCGGCTGGCCAAGGGGGCCTACTGGGAAAGCTACTATTTTGGCAATGGTGCTGCTCTGGCCACCAGGAAGGGCCGGCGCGAGATCATGCTCATCATCAATTACGGGCTGGACCGCATGAAGGAATCCGGTCTGTATGATCGTATTTACCGGAAGTACTTCCCCCTTCCGGTCAACTAGCCGATGACCGGGTTCCTCATCAACGAGCCGGATGGAGCGCCCTGGGCGCACCTGATCTTGACCCATGGTGCAAGCGAACCGGTAGATGGCGCCTTCCTCACCACCATTGCAGAGGGCTTGGCTGCCCAAGGGGTGCGCGTGGCGCGCTTTGAGTTCGACTATCTGGCCCAGCGCCGCACTGGAGGTCTAAAACGCCCCCCACCCAAGATGCCGGTTCTGGAAGAGGAGCTCTTCGGGCGCCTTGCAGAGTACGGTCCTGCCGGTCCCCTGTTCATTGGCGGGAAGTCCATGGGCGGGCGGGTCAGCTCCTTGATTGCAGATCAGGCTTACGGGGCAGGGCAGATTGCAGGCGTGCTCTGCTACGGGTATCCCTTTCATCCCTCCGGCAAACCAGAAAGCCTCAGGACGGCTCACTTGAAGGACCTCAGAGCGCCCATGCTGGTCTGCCATGGAACCCGCGATCCGCTGGGAACCGCTGAGGAGGTGGCCGGATACGACCTTTCCGGTCAGATTGAGATCCAATGGCTGGAAGACGGCGACCATGGGTTCAAACCCAGGAAGCGTTCCGGCTTCACCCTTGATGACCACATGACCCGGGCCATTGAGGCCAGCGCTGACTTTATGAGGCGCCACGCGGGCTGAACGCGAAAACCCCCGGAGCGGCTTCTCCGGGGGTCTGAATTCTAGCCTGTGCGCCAGGCCTTAGTAGTGGC
>JBCDIP010000045.1:0-11388 GCA_038748855.1 Pseudomonadota bacterium | reverse complement strand
GGAAGCAGCCTCATGGCACATGACCACGATCACGACCACGATCATTCCGAACTGCCGGAGATGGATTTGCGCGTGCGCGCGCTGGAATCTCTGCTGGTGGAGAAGGGATATGTGGATCCCAAAGCCCTCGATATCATCATCGACACATACGAAAACAAAGTGGGCCCGCAAAACGGGGCTCATGTGGTGGCCAAGGCCTGGAGCGATCCAGAGTATAAGACGTGGCTGCTTGAGGACGGCTCTGAGGCCATTATGTCGCTGGGCTATTCCGGCCGGCAGGGTGAACATATGGAGGTGGTGGAGAACACCGATGAGGTCCACAACATGGTCGTCTGCACCTTGTGCTCCTGTTATCCCTGGTCGGTGCTGGGCTTGCCGCCGGTCTGGTACAAATCGGCGCCTTACCGCTCGCGTGCGGTGATCGATCCGCGCGGTGTGCTTTCAGAGTTTGGCGTGTCGGTGGCCGACGACAAGGAAGTCCGCGTTTGGGATTCCACGGCCGAGATGCGCTACCTGGTGCTGCCTCAGCGCCCGGCAGGCACAGATGGCTGGAGCGAGGAGCAGCTGGCCGCGCTGGTCACCCGCGATTCCATGATCGGCACCGGGCTCGCCCGTTCGCCAGATGAGCTCCCCTCATGAACGGCCCCCAGGACATGGGCGGCTTGCAAGGTTTCGGACCTGTGGAGCCTGAACCCAACGAGCCGGTGTTCCACGCCGACTGGGAGAAGAAGGCCATGGCCCTCACGGTCGCCATGGGCTTCACCGGCACCTGGAACATTGATCGTTCGCGTTTTGCCCGCGAGACCTTGGGCCCAGCCAACTACATCACCTGGAGCTACTACAAGATCTGGCTGTCGGCTCTTGAGAACCTGATTAAGGACTATGACCTGGCTACCGGTGAGGAGATCGCAAGTGGCAAATCGCTTGCGCCGGCCACGCCCGTCAACCGCGTCCTGCAAGCTGAAGACACGCCTAAGGTTCTGGCCAAAGGTGGTCCGGTTGTGCGCGATAAGGCCGGCGCGCCCGCCTTCAAACCGGGCGATGAGGTTACAACGATCAACATTCACCCAAAAGGCCATACCCGGCTGCCGCGCTACCTGCGCAGCCGGCGCGGCGTCATCCACAAAGCCCGCAGCGCTCACGTCTACCCCGACACGAACGCGCACGGGGGAGGCGAAGACCCTCAGTGGCTCTATTCGGTGCGCTTTAAAGCCACAGAACTGTGGGGGGAGGGCGCCAATCCGAACGATCATGTGCATGTGGATTGCTGGGAGCCCTACCTTGAGCGCATCTGACAGCGAACAGGCCGCGCTCGACGCCATTCCGTCCATTCCGCGTAACGCAGAGGGCGCGGTGTTTGCCGAACCCTGGCAGGCGCAAGCGTTCGCCATGACCGTAGCCCTTTACGATGCGGGCCGGTTCACCTGGCCGGAATGGGCAGAAATCCTGAGCGCTGAACTGCTTCAGGCCGGTGCGACCCAAACCGGGGAAGATTACTACCATCACTGGCTCGCCGCCTTGGAGCGCCTGTCGTCGGACAAGGGTCTGACCGACGATGCCGAGCTGGAGGAGCGCCGGCGCGCCTGGGACCGGGCTGCCCGCGCCACGCCTCACGGAGCCCCCATCATCCTGGGTGCCGAAACCGCGATCGAGTAGCGCTGCGCGATGACACGAGTGTGATGTTGATCTGATTGAAAATTCATCTCGACGCATCACCTATTTAGTGTATGCACTTAAAGCGCGAGGCTAATGAGTTTTTCGGGCACATGACAGCAACACGTACACTCGGTCCAATCGACAAGCCGCTTCTGATTTGCGGCGGGGCATACGGCAATCTTGAAGCGTTTGAGGCGCTGATTACGCGCGCAGAGACGCTGAACATTCCAACACATCGCATCATTCACACAGGCGACGTGATTGCCTATTGCGCCGATGCGCGCGCCACGGCCGAGCGCGTCCGGGAGCTTGGATTGCTCTCGATTCGCGGCAATGTGGAAGACCAGCTGGCCGAAGATGCAGACGACTGTGCGTGCGGCTTTCAGGCCGGATCGGCCTGCGATGTGTTGGCGCGCAGCTGGTATGCACATGCCCGCGGGCAGATGACCGATGAGCTGTCCACCTGGATGGCAGAGCTTCCCCGGCACATTACGTTTTCCATGTCCGGCAAACGTGTGCGCGTGGTGCATGGCTCTCCAGGTCAGGTGAACCGGTTCATGTGGGACAGCCTGCCATCGGCAGACTTTGCTGGTGAAATCGGCCAGGCGTGTGCAGATGTGGTGATCGCCGGCCACACCGGCTTGCCCTTTACCCGCACGCTGCCGGACGGGCGCGTGTGGCACAATTCCGGTGGCCTCGGCATGGTGGCCAATGACGGCACGCCCCGGGTCTGGTTTGCCGTGATGACGCCGGGCCGCAACGGGCCGGAGTTCACCCACTATGCTCTGGACTATGATCATGGGCTGGCGGCCCGGAAAATGCGCGATGCCGGTTTGCCTGAAGGCTATGCCAATGCGCTGGAAACCGGTCTGTGGCCGTCCTTGGATATTCTGCCGGAAACCGAAAGCGCGCGCACCGGTCAGGCGATTGATCTAGATGCGTTGAACGGGCGCTCCGGGCAGGCAGCGGCTTAGGGCCTGCCTTCTCGCGTCCTTGCGAAAGCGAGGACCTTCTCAGCCAAAGGAAAGATGAGAGCTATGGGCCCTCGCGTTCTCAAGGGCGCAGTGATGGAGACTAACCCCGCTGCTGCGCCTCCACCACACTCAGCGCCGTCATATTCACCACACCGCGTGCGGTCACGCTGGGGGTGAGAATGTGCGCTGGCTTGGCCGCGCCAAGCAGCATGGGGCCAACCGGCAAGGCATCGGCCATGATCTTGATCAGCAGCGTGGCGATGTTGGCCGCATCGAGATTCGGGAAGATCAACACGTTGGCGGCGCCATCAAAGCCCGCATTTGGAAACACCCGGTCCCGCAACACTTCATCGAGCGCGGCATCGCCATGCATCTCTCCATCGACCGCCATATCCGGATCGCACTCTTTGATGAGTGCCAGGGCCTCGCGCATTTTCAGCGAACTCTCCGTGTCATAGCTGCCGAAGTTTGAATGTGAGAGGAGGGCGACTTTTGGCTCCAGACCAAAGCGGCGCACATGGTTGACCGTGGATCGGGTCATGTTCGCCACCTCTGAGGCCGTGGGGTTCGGAGTGATATAGGTGTCGGCCAGGAAGTAGGCTCCTGACTTGATGATCAGCAGCGACACGGTGGAGAAGTCGGATTCTCCCTCAGCCAGCCCCACCACATTGCGGATCTGGCGCATATGGCGGCCAAAGTCGCCTTCCACGCCGCAGATCATGGCATCTGCCTCGCCCCGGTGGAGGGCCACCGCGGCGATCACCGTGGGTTGGGTCCGCACCACCGTACGCGCCCGGCTGGGGGTCACCCCGCGCCGACCGGAGCGCTCCAGGAACGTCTCCACATAGTCTTTGTAGCGCGGATCATCTTCCGGATTGACGATCTCAAAATCCTCGCCCGGTTTCAAGCTGAGGCCATAGCGCTTCAGCCGGGTTTCGATCACGCTTGGCCGGCCCACCAGAATGGGATCGGCAATACCTTCCTGAATGACCACCTGGGCAGCGCGCAAGATGCGTTCATCTTCGCCTTCCGCATAGATCACACGCTTGGGCGCTGCGCGGGCCTTCTCGAATATCGGCTTCATCAGGAAGCCGGAGCGGAAGACGAAGCGGTTGAGCTGCTCATCATAAGCGGCAAAGTCGGTGATCGGCCGGTCGGCCACGCCGGTCTCCATGGCCGCCTTGGCCACAGCCGGTGCGATCCACTGGATCAGCCTGGGATCGAACGGGTTGGGAATCAGTTGATCCGGCCCGAACACGCCGGGCTTGCCGCCATAGGCTTTCTCGGCAACCTCAGAGGAGTGCTCGTGGGCAAGGGCGGCAATGGCCTTCACGGCCGCCTGCTTCATCTCCTCATTGATCGTCCGCGCGCCGGCATCCAGCGCCCCGCGGAAGATGTAGGGAAAGCACAGCACATTGTTGACCTGGTTGGGATAATCCGAACGGCCCGTACAGATCATGGCATCGGGCTTGGCGTCCCGGGCCTCTTCCGGAGTGATCTCCGGGTTCGGGTTGGCCAGCGCCAGGATCATGGGCTGATCCGCCATGCGCTTGACCATATCGGCCTTCAGCACGCCGCCTGCGGAAAGACCTAAGAAAATGTCGGCTCGGTCAATCACGTCGTTCAAGGTGCGAAGATCGGTCTTTTGCGCATAAACCGCCTTCCATTCATCCATCGAAGCCTCGCGCCCCTCGTAGACCACCCCGTCAATATCGGTGACCCAGACGTTCTCGCGCTTCATCCCCATGCTGACGAGCAGGTTGAGGCAGGCAAGGGAAGCTGCCCCGGCTCCGGAGGCCACCAGTTTGACGTCTTCTAGCTTCTTGTTGGCCAGTTCCAGCCCATTGACGATGGCCGCTGCCACAATAATCGCCGTGCCGTGCTGATCGTCGTGGAACACCGGGATCGACATGCGCTCTTTCAGCTGGGCCTCGATTTGGAAGCACTCCGGCGCTTTGATATCCTCAAGATTGATGCCGCCGAAGGTGGGCTCCATGGCCGCCACCGCATCGCAAAACTTTTGCGGGTCCAACTCGTCGACCTCAATGTCAAACACATCGATGCCGGCAAACTTTTTGAACAGCACCGCCTTGCCTTCCATCACCGGCTTGGAGGCCAACGCTCCAATTGAGCCGAGCCCCAGGACGGCGGTGCCGTTGGAGATCACCCCCACCAGATTGGCCCGGGCGGTCAGGCCAAAAGCTTCTGACGGGGTCTCCGCAATGGCGTCGCACGCTGCGGCCACGCCCGGCGAATAGGCAAGCGACAGGTCATATTGGTTGGCCAGAGGCTTGGTGGGTGAAATCTCCAGTTTCCCCGGCTTGCTGCCGCGATGATAGGCAAGGGCGTCTTCGCTCAGATGATCCGCCATGGCTCAGTGGCCTCCCTTTAGTTCTTCTTCGTTTGTGGCCGTCAGGTCCTGCCGCAAACCCAGCCGATCGGCCAATGGCTTCATGGTCAGCCCCTGGACCACAATGGAAAACACGACAACGGCATAGGTTGCAGCCAGTATAGGGGCCTTATATTCGTTTTCCGGCAACGATAGCGCGAGCGCCACCGAGATGCCACCGCGCAAGCCACCCCAGGTCAACATGGTGATGGCGCCTTTGGTGAAGGTGGTGTGCAGGGACAAAAGGGTGATGGGGATCGACACCGCGGTCCAGCGCGAGGCCAGCACCACAACAATAGCGATGATGCCGAGCCAGGCATACTCAAACGCCGAGCCGATCACCAGCACTTCCAAGCCGATCAGAAGGAACAGAACGGAGTTCATGATCTCATCGGCCAGCTCCCAGAACTGGAACACATGTTCGCGCGTGTTCTCGCTCATGGCAAAGCGCGCGCCATGATTACCGATGAAGAGGCCGGAAACCACCACGGCGATGGGGCCAGACAGATGAAGCTGCAAGGCAAGCGCATACGTGCCGAACACCAGGGCCAGGGTGATCAGAACTTCCAGATTGTGCTCATCAATCCGGCGCATGGCATAGTAGGCCAGATAGCCCGCAGCGATGCCCAGCACCGCCCCGCCCACGGCTTCATGGAAGAACAGCGTGGCCACATGAGCGGCATCTACGGTCTCGGTCCCGTGTCCGGAAGACCCGCCGGCAATGGCCAGAATGATCACGAAGACCACCACGCCCACCCCGTCGTTGAAGAGTGACTCTCCGGCAATCTTTGCTTCCAGCAGTCTGGGGATGCGCACGGTCTTTAAGATGCCGAGCACGGCCACGGGATCGGTGGGGCTGATCAAGGCGCCAAACACCAGGGCCCAGATGTATGGCACGTTGAGGCCAAAGAACTGGAACACACCCCACATGGCGGTGCCGATGAGGAAGGTTGAGAGGAGCACACCCACGCTCGCCATCAGCCCGATGGCCCATTTGCGCTGGGCGAGTTCGTAGAAGTCCACGTGCACCGCGCCGGCAAACAGCAAGGCCGACAGCATGCCCTCCATGAGGGTCTCATAGAAGTCGATCGACTGGATGCCGGCCTTCACCGTGTCGGCCACGCCGAAGCCTGGAATGATGAGATCGAACAGCACCATTGCCCCCGATGCGGCAAGGGCGATCACCACAAGCCCAATGGTGTGCGGCAGGTGAAGATAGCGGTGATTGATGTATCCGAAGATGGCCGAGAGCGTCAGCAACACGGCCATGATGTCAAAGATGGAGAGGCTGCTCATGCCTCCCGCTTACCAAACGCTCCGAATCGCGTCACCTGCTTTGAGCGAACTCAACCGATGTAGGCAAGCGCCGGGAATGTCTCCAAGAGCCAGTAGGCAAAGGTGGTGAACGAGCCGGTGATGAACAGAACACCGGTGAGGACCAAAAGGCCGCCCATGGCCTTTTCCACGGTTCCAATGTGGCGGCGGAAGCGCTGCATCCAGTTGAGGAAGGGCTTCACCGCAAAGGCTGCCGCAATGAAGGGCAGGCCGAGGCCGAGCGAATAGGCGGCGAGCAGCAGAGCGCCTTCGCCAACGGTGTCCTGGACGGCGGCCACAGCAAGAATGGCGGACAAGACCGGCCCGATGCAGGGGGTCCAGCCGAACGCGAAAGCCACGCCCATAAAGTAGGCGCCGAAGATGCCTGCAGGCCGGGCCGGCTGGTAGCGCGCTTCCTTGTAGAGCGCAGATATCTTGAACACGCCGAGGAAATGGAGCCCCATGATGATGATCATGACACCGGCCACGATGGCCAGTGTGTTCAGATGGGCCCGCAACACCTGGCCGATCACCGAGGCGGCAGCACCAAGGGTTACGAAAACGGTGGCGAACCCGAGCACAAAGACAATGGAAGCGACAAACACGCGCTTGGCCAGCGCGTTGTCCAGCTTGTCGTTTGCCGTGAGTTCATCCAGAGAAGCGCCCGCCAAATAGCACAAATAAGGCGGCGCCAGCGGCAGGACGCAGGGGGACAGGAAACTGATCAACCCCGCCCCGACAGCCACGGGGTATGTAACATCGGCCATTTTTACTCCTCAACCCGAGATATTTTCCTGTCCTCTCCTTGGGGCTTTATGGGGGAAATTGGCTCACCATGCACTCAAATTTGTGTCATGTGCCAAAACTAAGACCGGCCGCCAGAGATCTGACGGCCGGCTAGGTTACAGACAACTCTGGTCCGCATAGGGCGGATGGAAGGACCAGAGCCGCTGTGAACAGAAACTCAAGCTGCGGGCGAAAGGCTCAGCGGCTTGCCTTGGGTCGCCCGATTGACGGCGGGCTGCTTGGCCCTCTTTTGAGTGCTCGCTGCGTAATCGACTAACGCGGCACATCACCGTCAAGTGATGGTGCATGTATAGATGAAGCGCTCTGAACCGTTTCTGAGGGTCATATTAATCTTCGGTTCATCTGCCAAAACCGGGGTTTAGGCCTTGTGTTGCCTTGCTTTTGGCTCAAGACGGGTGTAGCTGGCGGGCCTGCTTTTCGCTTTTGGGACCTTTCTCCTCATGTACGGGCTTTGGAAACGTTATCTGTCGCGCTCTGCGAAAAACCGGGCCATGGTGTTCTGGTACAATTTCATCTCCCGGCTGGACACGGGCGACGACCTACTGTTTCTGAACCATGGTTTTGCGCCCGTTACAGGCGATCCAAAGACCGTGGAGCTGGATCCGGAGGATGAAAAGGACCGCTATTCCATCCAGCTCTATCATCAGCTCGCGGCGCGGGCGGAGTGGGCCGGCAGGACGGCACTGGAAGTCTCCAGCGGCCGGGGCGGCGGCGCGGACTTTGTGATGCGGGCCTTTAGGCCAGACAAGCTGGTGGGGCTTGATATCGCCAAGGCGTCCACGGATTTCTGCAACAAGCACTTCACCACGCCCGGCCTCAGCTTTGTCACCGGCGATGCCCAGGACATGCCGTTTGAGGACGCCACCTTTGATATTGTGTTCACGGTGGAATCGTCTCTCAACTATCCTGACTTTGATGGCTTTCTTGCCGAAACGGTGCGTATCTTGCGCCCTGGCGGTCATTTGCTCATCACGGACTACCGCCGGGCCAGCAAAGGAGGCCGGTTTGAGCAGTCCTTGCGCAACTCGGGCATGGAGGTGCTGAGTTTTGACGACATCGCCCCTCAGATCATCCGCGGCCTGGAGTTGAGCGAAGATCGCAAAGTGGCGGTTATCAACAAATATGCCCCGCGCATCCTCAGGCCCATGATTGGCCGCTTTGCCCGCGTCTCCGGCGAGGAGGTGAGCGAGCTGGAGCTGTTTTCCACCGGCAAGAAGGTATATTTTGCTTCGGTTTTGAGAAAACCCGGCTAATCTGAGCCAGGCACGCTTGGACCTATGTGCAATTGAGTGGGCACTGAGCGCAGTGTCTATTCGGCTCAGACCAAGCGCTGAAGATCATCAGGAGAAACAATGAAACTCGCAGGCGAACAAAAGATCAAGGCACCACGGGACATTGTTTTTGCCGCCTTGAACGATGCGGAAATCCTCAAGGAGAGCATTCCGGGCTGCCAGTCCCTCACCAAACACTCACCCACCGAGTTTGAAGCTGAGGTGGGCCTCAAGATTGGTCCAGTCAAGGCGACGTTCAACGGGGCGGTCAAGCTGTCCAAGCTGAAGCCGCCGGAAAGCTACACCATTACCGGGGAAGGCAAGGGCGGCACGGCCGGTCACGCCAAAGGCGGCGCAGCCGTCAAGCTGACAGAAGACGGAGAGCACACCATTCTGGCCTACGATGTGGATGCGCAGGTAGGCGGCAAGCTGGCGCAGCTCGGCTCCAGGCTTATTGATTCCACCGCCAAAAAGCTGTCCGGCCAGTTCTTCAAGAAGTTCGGCAAGATCGTTGAAGCTGCCCAAGCGCCTGAAGACGGCAAGGAAGATAAGAAGGGCCTGTGGACCCGGCTGAAATCTTCCGTGGGGGCCAAGTAACAGGCCGCGCTTTGCCAGCCAAAAAACAGCGCCCTGGTGATGTGGCCCTGCCGGCAGACCCGGCGGGCCTGGCAAACGATGCCGGGCTGGTCTTCATCGGTCGCATCAGAACCCCTTGGGAGAGCGAAGAGGCCTGCCCGAAAAACCTCATCCAGGCACGCGAGCGCGGCGGCGCGGCATCTGTGCAGGTCGATGAGCCTTGGCGCCAGGCCCTGACGGGGCTGGACCGCCACTCCCATGTCATGGTGCTCTACTGGATGGACCGGGCCCGGCGCGATCTGGTCATGCAGCATCCCCCGCACAAAGACGCTGCCGTCGGCACGTTTGCCCTGCGCTCCCCGGCGCGGCCCAACCCGGTTGCGGTGGCCACCGTGCGTCTCTTGGCGCTGGATCAGGCGGCCGGTATTCTCACCATTGATGCCATCGACTGCTTGGACGGAACGCCCCTCATCGACCTCAAACCCTGGATGGAGACAATCGACAAGGCCAGGTGAGCGCAAAGGTCTCAGCAACCGAGCGGTCACTTGTGCTAGCGTCCGCAGCAATCGGCTTAACAAGGAACACCCATATGACACTGCCCGCCTCGTTGCAGGGGAAACTGCGACTGCCGCTGATCGGCGCCCCTTTGTTTATCGTCTCTGTGCCCAAACTTGTGATTGCCCAATGCAAGGCCGGCATCATCGGGTCTTTCCCTGCGCTCAATGCGCGCCCGCAAGAGGTGCTGGAAGACTGGCTGAAAGAGATCAAGGACACGCTTGGTGCCTATGCTGAAGAAAACCCAGGCGCGCCGGTGGCCCCCTTTGCGGTCAACCAGATCTGCCATTCCAGCAATGAGCGCCTCTTCAAGGACGTGGAGACCTGCGTGCGCTACGAGGTGCCCATCATCATCACGTCTCTTAGGCCGCCCGCGGAGGTGGTGGAGGCTGTGCACGGCTATGGCGGGCTGGTGTTTCACGATGTGATCAACATCCGCCATGCCCGCAAGGCCATGGAGCAGGGGGTGGACGGCATCATTGCGGTGTGCGCCGGCGCCGGCGGGCACGCGGGCACCACCAGCCCCTTTGCGCTGGTGAAGGAGATCAAGCGCGAGTTTGACGGCGCGGTCATCCTGTCGGGCTGCATGACCACCGGGGCGGATATCCTGGCCGCCCAGGCGATCGGTGCCGATCTGGCCTATATCGGCACCCGGTTCATCGCCACCGAAGAGGCGAACGCCGTGGAACGCTACAAAGACATGATCGTGGACTGTGCCGCGGCTGACATCGCCTACACCTCCCGGTTCTCCGGCGTCCACGGCAGCTACCTGAAGCCCAGCATCGCCAATGCCGGTCTTGATCCGGAGAACCTCGCCGACAACGACAAGTCGGCCATGGACTTTGCCAAACGCGAAAAGGACGGCTCGGCCAAAGCCTGGAAGGACATCTGGAGTGCGGGCCAGGGGGTCGGCAACATTGACGACATTCCGTCCACCAACGATCTCGTCATGCGCATGGCCGAGGAATATGAGACCGCGCGCAAGGCTCTGACGGCAGCTTGAGGGGAGTAAAAAACCATGAGCGATCTGGTTCGCATTGAAAAGGGTGAGGCGGTTTGGGAAATCACCCTGGACCGGCCCAAGGCCAACGCCATCAGCGCGGAGACCAGCCGTGCGCTTTCATCAGCCTTCGCGGCGTTCCGGGACGATCCGGATGCCCGCGTGGCCATCCTCACCGGGGGCGGCGAGAAGTTCTTCTCAGCCGGCTGGGATCTGAAAGCCGCCGCAGCAGGCGAAGAGCTGGAGGTGGATCATGGCGAGGGCGGCTTTGCCGGCCTCACCGAACTCTGGTCGCTGGACAAGCCTGTTATTGCCGCGGTGAATGGCTATGCGGCGGGCGGCGGGTTCGAGCTGGCCCTTTCAGCCGACATGATCGTGGCCGCAGATCATGCCCAGTTCATGTTGCCGGAAGCCACCCTCGGCATCATCGCCGACGCGGGCGGCTTCATCCGCCTGCCAAACCGGGTGCCCCGGGCAATTGCCAATGAGATGCTGATGACGGGCCGGCGCATGCCCGCCGAAGAGGCAAAGCACTGGGGCCTGGTGAACCAGGTTGTGCCGCTGGACGGATTGATGGATGCGGCCCGGGAGCTCGCGGCAAGCGTGTGCCAATGCGCGCCCTTGGCCTTGCGCGGTGTGAAGGCGGCCATGGCGGCAACTCAGGCGATGAGCGCCGAAGAGGCGTATGCTCATATCCGCAGCGGAGCTGTGCCGGCTTACAACGCAATCTGGACCTCAGAGGATGCCAAAGAGGGCCCGCGGGCTTTCTCGGAGGGCCGGGCACCGGTCTGGTCAGGCCGCTAACGGCAAATCGTTCAGAATCATCTCCTGATCCACTAAACTGCG
>JBCDIP010000044.1:0-11436 GCA_038748855.1 Pseudomonadota bacterium | reverse complement strand
GGCTGTGGGAACGTGCGTATGCGTGCCCACAACCAGGGACGCCCGGCTGTCGGCAAAATGCCCCATGCTCATCTTCTCTGATGTGGCTTCGGCATGCACATCGATGATGCAGGCATCACAGCCCTCGCCCAACGGACAGGCGCCCAGCTCGCGCTCAAGGGCGGCGAACGGATCGTCATGGGCCTCCATGAAAATGCGGCCCTGAACCTGGACCACCAACACACGCTTGCCGCTCTCCGTTTCAAACAGGCCCGCCCCGCGGCCCGGTGTACCGGAGGTGAAGTTCGCCGGGCGTAAAAGCGTGGGCTCTCGCTCGATGAACACCAACGCCTCGCGCTGGTCCCAGGCATGGTTGCCGAGCGTGATGGCATCGGCGCCGGCATCGCGCAGCTGATTGAAGATCTTCTCGGTGAGGCCGAAACCGGATGCGGCGTTCTCGCCGTTCAGCACCACAAAGTCGGGAGCGTAGCGCTCACGCAACTGGGGCAGATGGGTGAGCACCGCCGAGCGCCCTGCCCGGCCCACCACATCGCCAATAAACATCAACCGCATCTTGGCCCTCTCTACCCCGCCGGCACTTTTATGGGCCCTGCCTCGGTCAACACCCAATCGAGCGGCTGATCGTGGGGCCCGCGGACCACCGCGTCAACCTCTTGTGCCGCAAAAGCCACGCCCACGGTTAAGAGCGCCCGGGAATTGCGGAACTTTTCGATGGTGCGGTCATAGAACCCGCCGCCGTAGCCAAGCCGGTAGCCGGCCCGGTCAAACGCCAGCAAGGGCACGAGCATCACGTCGGGCTCCACGCTTTCAGCAGACGCCAGCGGCACCGGGATGTTCCAGGCACCAGGTTCAGTTGCCTCACCCGGCGTCCAGGCTCTGAACACCAACGGCTGGCCTTCACCCAGGACGATCGGCAGGCACGTTGTCCAGCCTTGGGCGCTGAGCTGGCCAAGCATTGGGCGCAGGTCGAGCTCGGATTTGTAAGGATAAAAGCCGGAGACCACACCCGGTGTCTCAGCGCCGAGAAACCCAAGGCCCTCTTGCGCCAGAGCCTCGGCCGCAGCGTCCGCCTTCTCCTTGAACGCGGCCGCGCGCACTTTGCCGGCGGCTTTGCGGGCCTCGGCCTTTGCGGCCAGCAAGCTGTCTTCATCTGTCATGGCGGATAGGGATACTAAACGGAGCCGATCGTTGGAAAGGGCAGTTGAGTTATGTGCGAAGCCGCCCAGACCGTCGGAGAAACCGATGCCGGGAACCTACAAGTGTAGGTGGGCGCCGTGTGTAAAGACCCACGAGCCTAAACAGGGACAGCTCCCTTCCGGATCGATAAGGCCCCGGGCATTGTTCTCATAGACGCGAAGGGCAGCCCCGCTGAGAGGGTATGTAGGCTGGCTCGCCCCACAATTCCAGCGCAATCGCGCTAAGTCTTTTTCTTCGAAGCTTTCGGCTTCAGCGTTGCCGCGAATTCGAGCGATTCGGCAAAGAGGGCCTTGAGCTTATTTTCATTGGTCAGCAGCGCATCCGGCAGGGCGACGTAGCCCCGCATAACCGCGCCATATTGAACAACGTCGCCTGTTCCATGAGCTGCGTTGAATTCAGCCTTACGCTCTTCAGAAAACCGGAGGCACAAACGGTTCTCGTCATCGACGAAAGAGAACATGTTGCCATTCATGGAGGTGTAGGCTGTTTTGGCGCCCTTAATCTCGATGCCCTCATGGGCAGAGACGGCGCGCTCGTAGAATTCAATCACCTGATCGCGTTGCACCGGTCAGTTATCCTCTAAGCGGTTAGTTGACCTCTGTATCTTCTGTCTGGCCCTTCACCGCAAGCCGATAAGCCGTCACGACCGCTTTCGGGGGTGTCTTGCCCTTCTTGGCGTACCAGACCCTTGTCCAATAGGCCGTGCGCTCCGCCTGGGTCATGGCTGCCAGATCCGGGCGCAGAATGCCGGCATCGTAGACCGCCCGTCTGTTTTTCCGAGACTTCCGCTTCACCACAACGGCGGGCTGGGGCGCGGATGTTGCCGTCGTCACAACGCTGGCGACCCGCACCTTCTTGGGCTTGGGCTTTGGCGTCGACGGGGCCTTGGCGACCAGCACCTCTTTGGGCTTGGTGTAGGTGTAAGGAGGCTTCGGCGGTTTGGCATACGCCAGGTAGAGTTTGGAGCGCTTGGGCGACTTCTTGAACTTGCCCTTCCTGTAGGTGTCCAGATTGTGCTGGTTCTCCTCCAGGAACGTCTGCAGCTCGCCGTAGGTGCCGCAGATCACTTCCGGCTTCCCGCAGACCGCTTTGGCGAAGCGCTTCATGGCCCGCCAATAGGTTGCCCCGTTCCAGCCGCTGAAATGGTGGCCGATATCCACCGGCGCCCTGTTTCCCGAACCAGCATAGTTGTGCTGGAAATAATCCATGTAGGTTTTGAACATCCGCTCTTCGAAATGGCCAAAACGCTTTTTAGATCCGCGCCGGGCGCCGCTGTCGGCCACGTAGAAATTGTAGTCCATACTGAGCGTATGACGGCGGGTGCCGGCGATGCGCACATAGGCCAGCGGGAAGTTCCATACCCCGCCAATCTGCTTGGGCCAGTAACCGGGTCTCGCCACCCGGCTGGTGTCGTAGCCATAGCCTTTGGCCTTCAGCGCCTTGAACAATCCTGAGCCCAAGCCCAGCAAAGGCGCGCGGTGGCCCTTCATCTTGGTCTTGAAGTGCTTACGCCACCATTTTGGCTCCTTATGGGATGAGTAGCGCGACCAGGATTTGACCATGATGTCTTCAAACTGGCCGAGCTCCGATGTCCACTGCGCCTTGCTGTAGCCGGAGCCGTTGAAATGGCCGTTGGCGTGGGAGGCGATCTCGTGGCCCTCGGCGATGGCCAGAGCGACCTGCTCCACCCGTTCTCCGATATCGGCAGGCTTGCCGCCGAACCCGATCGCGCTGCGTCCAGGCCCGCGCCTTGGCTCGCGGTAAAGCTTGCGGTCTTTGTTGGCGAGGAAATAGACACCGCTGATGAAGTAGGTGAAGCGCACACCGGTTTTGCGGGCGAAGGCGCGGGACTCTTTCCAGAACCGGATGTTGCGGGAGCCATCGAACGCCAGGAGCACAAACTGCGGCGGCCGCTCGGCCTCTTGCGGCGGCACCACTGGCTTTGCCTGCGCCGACACTGCGGTTAAGACTGAAAGGATAGACGCTCCCAAGATACGCATGAAATACTCACCACCCGATACGCATATCAATATTTGTTGGTGGAAGTAGAACAGAAATGAAAATTCATTTCAGTTTTTGTTGGCGTTAATATTAATCGGCGGGATTAATCACCCCAGGAGCCGTTTCCGCTCGCCTTACCTAAAGCGCTTTCCAGAAGACAATTTTATCATCGCCAGCCGCCCAGAAATCCCGAATTCGGGCTTCCTCGGTATAGCCGTGCTTGCGGTAAAACTCGTGGGTTTGAGCAAAATCGTCTGTCCCTGATGTGTCTACAATCAAGAGCCGCTTGCCTTGCTCTGCGAGATGCTTTTCCAGCGCCGCGACGATTGCGCCGCCAACTCCTGTGCCTTGCTTTGCCGGAAGCACGGCGAGTGCGAGCATGTTCCATGTGCCATCCGTCAGGTCCTCAGCCGAGGCGAAACAAAAGCCAATGGCGTTTCCATCCTCTTCGGCGGTCAGCCAAACGCTCTCACTTTCATCGCCTGAAAGGAACGCGCTCAATAGATCGGGCAGCATCTCGCTTGGGAAGAGTGCCGTGCCATCGACCACCTGGGTCAGGGCTGGGATGTCTTCGGATGTTGTCGGCCGGATCTTCATATTCGTCATCTCTTCATCTGCGGCTGCTGAAGCGCTCAGTTTGCAGCGCCGGACGCAAAGCCCGCCACTCACATCTGAGTGTCATGCGCGTGCACGCGCTTCAGCGCATTTCTGGCAATCATGATGTGAAACGGCATGATGGCGTTCAGATAGAGCCTGCCGCCCAGATTGTGGGTGTGCACCCAAGTGGCCAGATGCACGTGGCCGTTCTGAGACAAAACCGAAATGCGAAAATCCAGATGCCGGTCGTCAAAGCCCGCAATAAGCTCATGGTCTGTCTCCGATTCAACAGGGAACGGGCCTAACTTGTCATCAGCCGGCGGGCCATCGTTGGAGAGGCCGAACGGGGCGGTCACCACCCGCCGAATGGTCAGAAGAAAGTGGGCCCATTCGGGAAAGCTGGTGATGACTTCAGCTGCCTGACGCGGCGAGAGATCGGAACGGACCTGGTAACAGTCCAGAAAGTCGCCGGCCGCAACGCGCTCGTGCAAGGCGCTCTCTTCGGGAAGATCGGTTTTGCTGACTAAACTTGAGCGCATTGGGCCACACTCAAAGAGCCGCCTTGATCGCGCTCAGTGCCTGTTCAATGTCGTCTGATGAGTTATAGAGATGCGGGGAGAAGCGGATGAAGTCCCGCCTCAGCGAGGCGATGACGTCAGCCTGCTTGAGCGTCCTGGTGAAGTCCGCCACATCCTTGCCTGGGAAGCGCGCCGCCACCGTGGCGGACCGCTGCGCAGGATCATCAGGCCCCAGCAGCTCTGCCCCCAGCTCACGCAAGCCCTCAGAAAGGCGCATCGCCAGCTGACGGTTGTGATCTGCGATGCGGTCGATGGTCAGATCAAGCAGGTAGTTCGTGGCGACTGTTGCGCCGAAGGCGGTGCCATAGGCCATGGTCCCGAACTCATAGCGCTTGGCGCTTTCCGGATAGTCGAGCCGGTCGGCCTGAAAGTCCCACATATCGCGATGCGAGCGCCACCCCACAATGCCTGGTGAGAGGGCCTGTAGCTTAGGCGAGACGTACATCATGCCGGTTCCAAACGGTCCGCAGAGCCACTTGTAGGTGGAGGTTGCCACCGCATCCACACCGGTCGCGATCACATCAATGGGGACCTGGCCTGCCGATTGGGTTGCATCCACCACACAGATCGCACCATGGGCATGGGCTGCGTCCGCAAAGCGTTTCAGGTCAAACAGTTGCCCGGTGCCCCACTCCACCTGGGAGAGACACACCACGGACGTATTGTCATCAATGAGTTCCTCCAGCTCATCCGGTTCGATCGCCAAGGCGCTGTTCGCCCGGGCCCAGCGGAGCTCAGCGCCGGTGTGTTCGGCAACGCGCATCCATGGATAAACGGTGCTGGGATGGGTGGTCTCGGTGGAGACGATGTTGCTGCCGGCTTTTGGCATGACCGCCCAGGCGAGCGACGCCATCAGCACGGTCTCGCTGGAGGCAACGGCGATGTCCTGATCGGTGGCGTTGAAGAGCTTGGCGGACGCTGCATTAAGATTGTCCAGGCACTCCACTTCATCTTGTTCGGTGAAGGCAACCGTTCCGCGTTCTGCCAAGGCACGCTGCCAGTCGGATATGACCGCCGCCCCTTCAGCATGGCTGAGGCCTACGGATGCTGCGTCCATATAGACATACTGCTGCGCCGGGGGGAAGATCTCGACGGATCCAAGACGGTCAACCATTGGCCAACTCCAAAAGGTGTTGATGCGGACCGCGTGTTGCGGCACGGATGGGAAAGAGAACTAGCAACAATCCATGTGGCGAGACAGCTTAATGTTTGGGGGCGCTACGGACTGGCGTCTCGCGCGCACGAGCTTAGGAGGCAAGTATGGCGGGCCGGGCACGGTACATTGATTGCAGCCAGGAGATCCTTGATCTTATGGCGACGCTTGACCCTGCACTGACGGCAGATATTGACTGCCACCTGGGTGATCCCGACCCTGAAGACCTGCCCGGCCAGGCCAAGGGATATCGGGTGCTGTTGAACGGTCACACCAATATGGACGGCGCGCTGTTGAGACATCTTTCTCCTGAGCTTGAGAAGATCATCTTTCTGGGCACAGGCGCCAGCAGCTACATTGATCTGAAGGCCGCAGACGAGAACGGTATCGAGATCGTCACAATCGCCAATTACGGCGACCGTTCTGTGGCAGAGCATGCGTTTGCGCTTTTGATGGCAGCCGTGCGCGATGTGGCCCGTATGGACCGGGAGATGCGCCAGGGCCACTGGGTCCGGTCGAAAGGCATGGAACTGAAGGGCAAGACAATCGGGATCGCCGGCTTCGGCGGCATTGGCCGGGAGCTCGCCGAAATCTGCCAGGGGTTTGGCCTGCGCGTCATGGTCTGGAACCGCAGCCCCGTTGACCTCCCCAGCGGATGTGAGCGCGCGGCCGATCTCGCTCAGCTCTTCAGCGACTGCGATGCCGTTTCGCTGCATCTGGCGTACACTGAGACAACCCGCCGGATCATCGGTCCTGACTTGCTGTCCTCCATGCGGCCGGGAAGCGTTTTGATCAACACCGCCCGGGCAGAACTGGTTGATGCAGATGCGCTGGTCCACGCCCTGATGCATGGGCCGCTCGGCCATGCGGCGCTCGATGTGTTCGAGCCGGAACCGCCCTTACCTGACGACCCGTTGCTGACGCTGGCGAACGTCACCCTCACCGCCCACATTGCCTGGAACACGCCTGATGCCAGCCGCCGTTTGCTGGAGCTCGGTTTGCAAGCCTTGGGGCGCTAGTAGTTCGGCGGCTCCAGGCCTCAGACGACCTTACGCCTGCATGTGACGGAGGTAGGTCTCGTGGATATGGCGCGGCGTAGCAACGTCATCCAACTGCCAGAAGACGGACGGTGCCTGCGAACCTTGCTGCTGGCCAACGCTTAGTTCCGCCATCGACGCATGAGATGTGTGTTCACATTTTCGCGGGGTGCGGTTCTGCGGGAGAGATCGCACCGTATATAGGAACACATTGGCCAAACTGGAGTACCACTCATGGATAAGTCTGTCTCCTTCGTCGCGCTCGGTTCCCTGGCTTTCGCCGCTGTTCTCTTGGCAAGCACTGTTGCATCACAAGCCAGCCGGAGCGGCAACGCACAACATTGCCTTTGGCATCGCGTCCAAGCGCAGCTTGCGTCCCAAAAGGGCGATGTCCGCAAGGCACAGTTTCATTGGCACAATTTGCGCCTGTGTCAGGCCGGCAAGATCGACTGATCTGGTCGTTGCTGCGCCCACCCTCAGGCATACGTACGTGACTGCTGCCTGTCGGGCGCGCTCAAGCGGTGTTGATGCGCTCCATATGGCCCCGTTTTGTGCGGTTAGCAAAGCTGTGCCCGGATCAGGTCGACCAAACTCAGATCCCGAATCCTGTCGTCGGAGCGGAGCACTTTGCCGGCAGCATCCGCCAGCCTTTCCACGTCTTGGTGCACATCCACCTTTCTGAACGAGGTTTGAAGTGAGCAAACGTGCGGCTTGGTTGGAGAGATGGTCACACGATGTTCAGAGAATTCGTCACCTTCCAGATCAAGGTTCGCGCAGCCGATCCTGCCTTCTCACCATGGCGCCAAATCTGTGCTATACTCTGCCCGGGCGACCCCACCTCGCACGAGACGGTCCATGCAAAACGACAATCAACCCAATAAATCAGACACCGCCAATCAACCGGGCTTCCTGATGTCCCTCATCCAAGGGGGCATCCGCGATACGATGACCTTGTGGATCTCTGTTTTGATCGGAACGATCGTTGGAGCGGGCGTCTGCCTCTATCTCGGCGCGCCGCTGATTTTCTCTCTCGTGGGAGGCCTGCTTGTGATGGCCGTCTACGTCGGCTACGTCAAAATTTAGGGCGACATCTCCCGCGACAGGTTCTCCAGACGCACCGCCGCCGCCGAAAGCCGCTCGGCCACCGTGCGTTCCAGCGAGATGGAGCGGTCGTTGGCCGCCAGGCGCGCCTGCTTCATGGCGGACATTTCTTCTTCCAGGTCTTCAATCTTGATCAGCGACGCTGCCAGCTGATCGGCGATGACCAAGGCGGCCATGAGCATAAGCCGCGTGTCGCCCACCTGGCCGAAACTGCGCTTCAGCTTGCTGACTTCGCTGTCGATGAGCTGGGCCAGCTCGGAAAGATGTTCCTCTTCGCCCTCATCACACTGCATGGTGTAGGGACGATCATTCACGTTGACGACGACTTGAGCCATACTACTTGGAGCCCTCACGTTCTAAGATTTTGGCCACAGCCGCCATGGCCGTGTCTATCCGGCGCACTGCCTCGCCGTTCATACGGTTGAGGTCGGACAATTTGGCCTTATTCCGGTCCAGCTCGGCGGCCAGACGCGAACGGTCTTCGCGCAGCACATGAGCCTCATTCGTGGCGGTGTTGCTGGTGGCCAGCTGTTGTTTAACCCTGACGGCCGCTCCCTCGAACGTCCGCATTGCGCGTTCAAACCTGTTGAGCGCAGCTTCTAGTGATGACTGATCCGCCATGTTGTACCCAGTTTCGTAACCAATGCAGGCGCCTCAATCCCGCTCCCAAGCTCCCCAGCCCCTTAAAGACGAGTATGATTATCCATTTCAGCTTCCTCTCGTCAACAAAAAGCTCTGCTATTACCTGACGTTCTGGTTAGTTGATCAACCTGAAACATAATTGAGACAGATTCGCGGCATGCGGCATTTCGCACGCCTCTCCCAAGAGTTGTCCCCAGGGGGAGGATTGACAGGCCAGTGGCAAGTGATATGTGTGCCGCCCAGTTTCCCCCGGGCGGTGGAGAGCCATGTCACAACAGGCCAGCCAGGCAAGCCCCCTTGCCGCAAATGAAGACGGCGCAAGCGCGTCGGATCAGCAAATGGAAAAGACAACACAAATGGCCAATGCGATCAGAGCATTGTCCATGGATGCCGTGCAAGCGGCCAATTCCGGGCATCCGGGTCTGCCTATGGGCGCGGCCGACATTGCCACGGTGCTTTTTACCCGCGTCATGAAGTTCGACGCGACGGCCCCGGGCTGGGCCGACCGCGACCGCTTTGTGCTGTCGGCCGGTCATGGCTCCATGCTGCTCTATTCGTGCCTGCATTTGCTGGGCTATGAGGACTTCACCACTGAGCAGCTGAAGAATTTCCGCCAGCTGGGCTATCTGACCGCCGGGCACCCGGAATTTGGCCATGGCGCCGGCATTGAGACCACCACCGGCCCGCTGGGCCAAGGCATCGGCAATGCGGTGGGCATGGCGCTGGCCGAGCGGCTCTTAAATGCCCATTTCGGCGATGAGGTGGTGGACCACTACACCTTCTGCCTTGCCGGCGACGGCTGCCTGATGGAGGGCATCAGCCAGGAAGCGCTCACGCTTGCCGGCCACCTCAACCTGTCCAAGCTGATCGTGCTGTTCGACGATAACGGGATATCGATCGATGGACCGGTGAGCCTTTCAGATTCCACCGATCAGCTGGCCCGCTTTGCCGCGTCCGGCTGGGATGTGCGCTCGGTCGATGGCCACGACCAGGATGCCATCTATGAAGCCATCGAAGGGGCACGGCTTACCGACGCCCCCTCACTGATTGCCTGTAAGACCATTATCGGCTACGGCTCGCCCAACAAACAGGGCACCTCCGCCACCCATGGCGCCCCGCTGGGCGACGATGAGATTGCGCTGGCCCGCGAAACCCTGGGCTGGACGGCAGAACCGTTCGAAATCCCCACGGAAGTGCGCGACGCCTGGCGGCTTGCGGGTATTCGCGGCTGTAAGCACCGCAAGGCCTGGGAAGGCCGGGTGAATGAACTGGACGCAGAGAAAAAGGGCGATTTCCAACGGCGCCTGGCGGGCGAATTGCCGGAAAACCTGAGCGATGCCATCGCGGCCTATAAGGAACAGCTGGCGGAAGACAAACCTGCGCTCGCCACCCGCGCCTCCTCCCAGAATGCGCTCGATGTGATCAACGCAGCGGTGCCGGAAACCATTGGCGGTTCGGCCGATCTCACCGGATCCAACAACACCAAAACCGCCGGTATGACCGAGGTGGTTGCTGAGGATTATTCCGGCCGGTTCATCCACTACGGCATTCGCGAACACGGCATGGCCGCTGCCATGAACGGCATGGCGCTCCATGGCGGGGTGATCCCCTATTCGGGCACGTTCCTGGTGTTCACCGACTATTGCCGGCCCTCCATCCGCCTGTCGGCGCTGATGAAGCAGCGGGTGATCTATGTGATGACCCACGATTCCATTGGTCTTGGCGAAGATGGGCCCACCCACCAGCCTGTGGAGCATCTGTCCGCGCTCCGGGCGATCCCGAACCTCAATGTGTTCCGCCCGGCTGATGCAACCGAAACCGCTGAATGCTGGCAGCTTGCGCTTGAAGCCGGCGAGACGCCGAGCATCCTGGCGCTCACCCGCCAGAAGATTCCGGCGGTGCGCGAGCGCTTCTTTAAGCAGAATTATTGTGCCCGCGGGGCTTATGAGCTGGCGTCCGTGGACGGCGATGCTGAAGCGGTGATCTTTGCGACCGGATCAGAGGTGCATCTTGCGCTTCAAGCTAAAGAGCAGCTGGACGAGGCAGGCTGCCCCACGCGGGTGGTCTCAGTACCGTCCATGGAGCTGTTCGCCGCGCAGGATGATGAGTACAAGGCGCGCATTCTTGGTTCAGAAACACTGCGCGTTGCCATCGAAGCCGGAGTTGAGATGGCCTGGGCGCGGTTTATCGGCTCTGATGGCGTGTTTATCGGCATGGACAGCTTCGGCGCAAGCGGGCCTGCTGGCGCGCTTTACGAGCATTTTGGGATTACTGCAGAGGCTGCCGCAGCAGCGGTCCTCGCCAAGCGGGATCACGCATAGAGAAAAGTTAAGTCTGACCTTAACCAACCCCCAGGCACCGCGTTGCTTTTCACGGCAGAATCGTGAAAAAGCCCCGTGAACTGACCGGCCGGGGTTTCTGGGGCATTCGGAGACGAAAAACATGAGCGTTCGCGTAGCGATCAACGGGTTTGGACGTATTGGCCGTCTGGCTCTTAGGGCCGTGGCGGAAAGCCGGCGCAACGACGTGGAGGTCGTGGCCATCAACAACCGCTCAGATATCGGCGTTGCGGCCCATCTTCTGAAGTATGACACCGTGCATGGCCGCTACCCCGGCGAAATCGAGGTGAAGGGCGACCGCATGGATGTGGGCGCCGGCCCTATCCGCGTCTTCCAGGAAAGCAGCCCGGCGGATATCCCGTGGGGCAGCGAGGGTGTGGATGTGGTACTGGAGTGCACCGGCGCCTTCCGCGACAAGGCCTCCAACATGGCCCACATTGAAAATGGAGCGCGCAAGGTTCTGATCTCCGCTCCGGGAAAAAACTGCGATCTGACAGTGGTTTACGGTGTGAACCACGAAGACCTTGGCGCTGAGCATCAGGTGGTTTCCAACGCCTCGTGCACCACCAACTGCCTGGCCCCCTTGGCCAAAGTGCTGCATGAGAACTTCGGCATTGTGCGCGGTTTTATGACCACGATCCACGCTTACACCACCGACCAGCGTATTTTGGACAACAGCCACAAAGATCTGCGGCGCGCCCGGGCGGCCGCCCTCTCCATGATCCCCACCACCACGGGCGCAGCCCGCGCGGTGGGTCTGGTGATGCCGGATCTGGTGGGGAAACTCGACG
>JBCDIP010000043.1:0-11551 GCA_038748855.1 Pseudomonadota bacterium | reverse complement strand
CATTGACTTCTCGCCTGAAGAGGCCGACGCGGCCGGTTTCTAGGCCCCCAAAAGGATACGGCCGCCCCAAAAGGAGCGGCCGCAATCGCGACGGGCAAACCGGCGTCCTAGACGCCAGATTCAATCCACTCAGCAAGTTTGCCTTTTGATGTGGCACCAATTTGAGTGGAGGCGACTTCGCCGCCCTTGAACATCATCAGCGTTGGTATGGATCTTATACCATACTTCACCGGCACATTGGGATTATCGTCGATGTTGATCTTGGCGATGGTCACTTTGCCATCAAGATCAGATGCAAGTTCTTCCAGCGCAGGGCCGATTTGCTTGCACGGGCCGCACCATTCGGCCCAGAAATCAACAACTACCGGTGTATCTGAGTTCAGGACGGTTGCCTCAAAATCAGCATCGGTGACTTCGATCGTGTTCGACATCAGTATTCCTTTAGATTAGCGGGCCACGCGATTCGCGGGCCATTGCCTCGCAGCCAACGTAGGTATCCGGGGCCCTGGGGTCAAGGTTGGGGCGCAATCAGCGCACAATCATGTGAAGGCTCCGTCAAGGCGGTCCGCCGGCACTTCCATGATGGTGGCATTGTAGGTCCACACCAGCCAGGCCCGCACTTCGCGGCCGGGATAGATCGATTTCAGCGCCTCCGCATAGGCTGCAAGCTGGCGGATATAAGGTTCGGCCACACCGTCAATACTGGCCGGAGGCGGGCGGTTGGTCTTGAAATCGATGATCAATACCTCGGTGTCGCTGATGGCCAGCCTGTCGATCTGGCCTGAAATCACGATCGGGCGGCCCGCAGCGTCCTTAACGCCCAGCTTCCCGGAAATGGGGACCTCCGCCAAAGCCGTTGGAGCAAAAACGGCTTTGAGCGCCGGGTCAGGCGCATCCAGGAGTGCAAACACTTCATCGCTCACAGCGGCCTGGGCCTCTGCACCCAGCTCGGACCCATGAACCTCCAGGAAGCGGCTCGCGGCCCCGGCACGGTCTTCCTCGGGCAGGGCGGG
Organism: Pseudomonadota bacterium; assembly: GCA_038748855.1. Taxonomy (GTDB): domain Bacteria; phylum Pseudomonadota; class Alphaproteobacteria; order Rhizobiales; family CAJQND01; genus JAAEUE01. The sequence continues at coordinate 10,538 of JBCDIP010000043.1, read as the reverse complement.
GAGGGTTTGCAGCAGCCTGTGGATCAGGCGGCCCCGCTGAAACCGGTCTTCACCCAGTTGCTGGATGGGGGAGGCGGCCGGCTGTTCGGCCAGTTCGGCAAAGGTGCCCTCTTCGGTGCGCTTCAGATCGAGCCGTGATGGGGCAAGAGGCTTGGGCTCAGGCGGTTCCTCAGGCGCCGGGCGCAGCATCCACGGCTCCGGCTCTGCCGGAACCGTTGCCTGCGCTCCGCTCTCGTCCTGATCGGCGGTCAATTCGGTTTGCTCAGCTTCCAGCACCCAGCGACCGTCGCCGGTCTCTTCGGCAATGGGCTCCAGGGCGCGGCGCACAAGCTCGTACCAGCAATTGGGCGCCAGATCGCTCTGGCGTTTGGTGCCGGCCACATACAGCCGGTCGCGCGCGCGGGTCATGGCCACATATAGCAAGCGGTTCTCTTCCTCGCGCTGCTTGGTGATGTCAGCCTCCACCAGGGCGGCCACGGCCTTGGGCTGATGGGCGGAGGAGAGGCGCCACACGGGCATCTGGTTTTCAAAGGTCAGAATGCTGGGAACCTTGCGGGCATCCGGCACGCGGGTGGTGTCGGGCAGGATCACGATGTTGGATTCAAGGCCTTTGGCGCCGTGAACGGTCATCACGCGCACCTCATTCTTGCCGTGCTCCATGTCGCGCTTGATCTCAGCGTCTGCGTCATCGGTCAGCCAGGTGATGAAGCCGTGGAGGGTCGGTGGGTGGCTGCGTTCAAACTCACCGGCGAGGCTTAAGAGCTCATCAAGCGGATCGTTCACCTCCTGGCCCAGGCGTTCGGCAAAGCGGCGGCGGGCGCCGCCTACATCCAGAACCTCTGAGAAAAACTCAAAGGGCCGCGCTCTGCGAGCCAGTGCGCGCCAGGCTGACAGCTGTGAGCTGGCCTCGGAAAACCCTTGTGCGCTTTCCAATGCACGCAGCAAGCTGCCCGAACGTCCTGCGCAAAGCGTGATCAGGTCTTCGTCCGTGATGATCCGCCCCTCATCATGTTGCATCAGCGGGCTCTTCAAGACGCAGGCTAGGGAGTAGTCATCGTCAGGCAAATGCAGGGCCCGGGCGAGGGCCACCAGATCCATCACCGCTATGTGGCTGTTGATCTTCAAACGGTCCGCGCCGGCGACAGGGATGCCTTGGTCGCGAAGCGTGCGCACCACCGCATCGGCCAGCACAGTGCGGTTGCGCACCAGAATGAGCACATCTCCCGGCACAATGGCCCGGCCACGCGGGGTAAGAGTAGCGCCCTCGTCGAGCCAGGACTTGATGGTTGCGGCAATGTGGCGGGCGAGCTCCAGCCGGGGGTCTGCGGCGCCGGGAGCATCCACCGGCTCATAGGGGTCTCGCTCATCTTCTTCTTCCCGCTCAAACAGGGGCCAGAGCTCCACCCGGCCGGCTTGGCCAAGCCGGTTGGCCTGGTGGAGGATTTCATCATCTGCGAGGCCCTTCTGGGCGAGCGGATCTTCAAACACCTTATCGACCGCATCGAGCACGGTCTGGGTGGAGCGGAAGGAGATGTTGACCCGCACATCTTCAAAGGGCTGGCCGGCTTCAGCCACGCGCGCTTCGAGCTGGGCCTTTTGAGCGATGAACTCGTCCGGTGCGGCACCCTGAAACGAGAAGATGGATTGCTTATGATCGCCCACAGCAAAGAGGGTGCGCCGGCCGTCGCGCGCACCGTCGCCGACAAAGAACTCGCCCGTCAGTTGGCGCACGATATCCCACTGCTCAGGGCTGGTGTCCTGGGCCTCGTCAATCAGCACGTGATCAATGCCGCTATCTAGCCGGAAGAGAACCCAGGCTGCATCCAGCCGGCTGAGCAGGTTGCGGGTGTAGATCACCAAGTCATCATAGTCGAGCTGGCCGCGGCGCTCCTTCTCGCTTTGAAAGTGGCGCAGGATAATGCTGGCCAGGGTGAAGAGGGCATGGCTGGCTTCCGCCGTGACCGCGGCTTTGCGCCGATCCTCTACGGCCACCACCCGCTGCTGCTCAGCTTCCAGCCACTGCCAGACTGTGGGGTGCCCCTCTTTGATGGCCTTGGTGGCCAAGCTGCGGTCCGAGCGGGGATCTCCTTTGGCGGTGAGGAAGGCGGATATGTAGAGCTCCCAATCGGCGTCATTGAGCGCGGTGGTCAGAATGGTCGAACGGTCATGATCTGTCTTGCTGGTGCTCGCCGAGAAGGCATCGATGGCACCCGTCACGCTTGGGCGGTCCACGCTTGCCCAGGCTTCCTCGATCACCGTTTGGGGCGTTGCATCAGCGTCGAGACCGAACTCGCCAAAAAGCGCTGCCTTCAAATTGGCCGTGGCGGCTTCCAGTGACCAGCCGGCAACCAGCTGCGAGCGCTGGCTGAGCAGGGTGGTGAGCACATCATCGAATCCAGCGGCCTGAGTGTGGACAATGATGCGCTGCAGGGCCTCTGCCTCGGGCGATGCGGCATTGCTTTGGGCAGCAAGGCTCAGCACATGCTCGCGGGCGGCTTGCATCAACTCTTCAGAGGTGCGCTCGTCCATAATGGCGAAACCGGGGGCAATGCCGGCCTCCACCGGAAAACGCTGCAGCACGCTTTCGCAAAAGCCATGCAGGGTTTGGATCTTGAGCCCGCCCGGGGTTTCCAGTGCCCGCGTAAACAGACGCCGCGCCACGGCCAAGCTGCCATCCCAACTGTTCGGCGCGCCCAGGGTGGCGATGGCCTCCCGCAGCTCTTTATCGCTCATCACGATCCAGGCCGACAGGCGCCGGAAGAGGCGGGTTTCCATCTCTGCAGCGGCAGCACGCGTAAAGGTGAGGCACAAGATCCGCTCGGGCGGCGCTCCGGCCAGCATCAAGCGGATGATGCGGTTGACCAAAACATAGGTCTTGCCCGAGCCGGCATTGGCGGACACCCACGCGGAGGCATCCGGCCGGGAGGCGCGTGCTTGCTGGGCGCTGGCGTGGGTCAAGCTGGCCGAATTCATGCCCCCTCCTCGTCATGGCCGGCAAAGCTGGACCATTCCCGGTAGCGGCTGAGGTGATCGAAGGCCAAATCACGGCCCTCATACTTGGGCAGCACCCGGGGCAGGTAGGGGCAGGGCGGGTTGGCGCTATAGCGGGCGATGAGGCGCTGAAGCCGCGCGAGGACCTTGGTGGCGACCTCCTGCACAGGAGCTTCGATCTTCGGCTTGGCCCTTGCAGGGTCAAGATAGCGGCGCTCGATGGCCGGCTCACCGCCGGACAGCTGCAGGTAGAGCAGGGCCTTGGTTTCAGCTTCCCCCACACCCTCAAAGGCGCCTTCGGCCAACATCGCGGCTTCTAACAGAAGTTGGGGTGCCTTTCCGGTGAGGGCTTCAGTGATGCCCGGTGGTGCGCCGGTTTTGTAGTCAATGAGCCTAGCGCTGCCGTCGGCCATAATGTCGATCCGGTCGGCCCGGCCTGTCAATGTGAAGCCATCGGCGCTGCCCGGCGGGATCTTCAATCTGCCCTGGGTTTCCACGTGTACAGCGCGGACATCTTTGCGCAGGCCGCGTTCGATGTGCGCAGCTTCTTCGGCCACGCGGAGGAATCTCGGCCACCAGAAGGCTTCAACATCCGGGTATCCGCTCCACCGGGAGAATACGTCATGACCGATCTTTTCAAGTTCCGCTGGAATGTCGTCTGGCAGCTCTACCGGCCAGGCTTTGGAAAACTCTTCAAAGATCTCATGGAACAGCATGCCCCGTTCGCGAGGGCCGGGGGCGAGGCCTAGCTCTTCCAAAGGCTGCAGCTTCAGGATGTGGCGGGCGTAGATGGCGTAAGGATCGCGCAGCCAGGTCTCGATCTCGGTGATGCTGAGGCGCTTGGGGCGAAGGCTTACGGCCGGGGCAGGTGCCGGGCGCTCTACCGGCTGGATCTGCCCCGGGCTGTCGAGACCCAAAGCGGCGGCGAGGAGCTTCCGGCCACCCTCCTCAATGTCCGGTGCCCCCACGGCGTCTAGGATGGCCATGAGCCGCAATACCCAGCGGGAGGGCACCGCCGGTGCCCCCTCCTGTTTGTCGGAATAAGTGAGATAAACGGCCACGCTGGCGGAGGCAGCCTGCACGAAGTCGTGGGCACTCAGCCCCATGCGCCGCTCCGGACTGGCAAGTCCCAGATCTGCCCGCATGGGCCGGTTCAGCCAAGCATCGGACTGGGTTTGAGCGGGCCAGGTTTTCTCGTTGAGACCGCCCAGAATGATCACATCATGATCGCTCATGCGCGCTTCCAGAAGGCCCAAGATCTGAAGCCGTGGATGGGTGCCATAGCGCGGCCGCACCACCGGCTGGGCCATCAGGCCCATAAGTGTGCGGCGGAGATCTGCCGGTGAGATTGGCGGCCCGTCGGGGCCGGCTTCCAGCAAGCTGGAGAAAAACTGGGACAGTTGCTCCCCGGCCTCGCCGCTCCAGAGTGTTGTGCTGTCGCCGGTCTCGTCGGCGGCAATGGCTTCTGCGGCCGTGATGGCGCTCTCCACTGCCGCCTCGAGCTGCAGATGCTCGCCAGAGTTGGCGAGGCTTATGAGTGGCTCAAAGGCTGAAGGAACCATCAGCGCGGCATCAGCCGCTTCAGCCCAATCAGCCTCCGTCCATCCGGCAAGGTGGGCAAACCAATGGGGTTTGGCATCCACCTCCCTGCGGCGCCGGGCCAGAGCGGTGGGCAATGCACTTAGACCGGCCGGTGCCACTCCGCGAAGAACGGCAAGTTCCAGCTTGCGGGCTGCGCGCGCGGCAGCACCGGGCGGACGGCCAAAGCGCGCCAGGGGATGGGCACAAAGCGCCACCAAACTGGCGGGATTGAAGCGGGCTTCCAGAGCGCTCAAAATGAGATCTAAGAGCGTGCCCGGCAAGGTGCGCGACAGGGGAGTGCCGGCGCTGTCATCTACATGCAGGTTCCAGCGCTTGAGCTGCGCAGATACCCGCCGTCCAAGGTTACGGTCGGGTGTGATGAGCGCGGCGGTCTGGCCCGGCGTTTCAGCGCACTGGCGCATTCTGAGCGCAATACACAGGGCCTCTTCGCGCCGACCGGGCGCGCGCAACAGTGTGAGATTTGAAAGGGCTCCCTCTAGATCAGGTGCCAGGTGCGGCAGGCTTTGTTGCCAAAGGTCCGTGGTTTCTGACGGCCGCATGACCTCGCTGAGGAGCTTCGCGCGGGTATGGTTTGTGCCGTCCACGTCTCCCAAGATCTCCACGTGCCCGCGGCGTGCGCCAAGTCCTGCCAGAAGCTCAGCCAGGCCGAACTGAGGATGTTGTGGGTCAAGCGCCTGCCAGCTGTCTTCATCGAGCGAAGTGTCGAGGCCAGGCAGGACAACGGCGCCATTGGGTAGATGTGCAATCGATTTGAGCAACCTTGCCGTGGCCGGGATGGAGCCGGTAGAGCCCGCGGCAATGAAGGGCGCCTCAGGGCGGACGGCGGTGAGGCGGGCGGCTTCCGCACTGATCAGCTCATTGCGGCGCTCTGACGGGCCGATCACGCCGCGCGCTTCAAGTTCGTCCGGCAGTTGCCGCCGCACAATGTCCAGTACGTTCAGAACGTCCTGCCAATAGGCGGCGAAATCGTCTGACACGAGCTGGCCAAGAGCTTCCAGCGGCACCTCTTCGGTCTCGAGCTGATCCACCAGGCGACCGAGATCTGCGGCCACCTCGACCGCTTGCGTAGGGTGTGCCAGCAGGGCCTTGGAAAACGCGGTGGTGTGGTTGCTCTTTGCCCAGTCCATGAGCAGCCGGGCGAGGATCAGTTGGCGCCGAAGCGGTGCGATGGCGGGCGGGAACTCCGTCGTGGCTGCGCCCTCAAAGTGTTCAGGGGTTAAGGCAAACTCTTCCTCATCCACATCCCCAAGCGGTTGAATGCGCGGCAGCAGCAACGCGGCACCGTCGCTTTCATTCAGAAAGGCATTTGCGAGCTCTCTGGCCGCGCGCCGGGTGGGCACCAAAATAGTGTAGGCCGCAAGATCTGTGGGACCGGGCCGGGGCAGGTGGGCGGTGGGAAAACCGCCGGCCAGTATGGTGCGCGCGAGGGTCTTTAAGAACGGAACGCCAGGAGGGATAGAAAAAATGTGTGGTGCGCCACTTTCCATTCGACAACAATGCGCGATTCCAGGTGCAATGTCAGCGCCTGGAGCATCTGCAAAGGCCGGTTATGAGAGCAAATCCACCAGGCGTATGGCAACCCAACGGACGCGGCTTTCACATGGCCGCTGTTCAACCCCCTGGTCATGTGGTGCATTTCACAGGCCAAGTGGCCTGGGATGAGCATGAGACCATCGTGGGGCCGGGGGATGTTGAAGCGCAAATGCGGCAGTGTTTCACCAACATTGCGCGTATGCTTGACGCCCTCGGTGGGAGGATGGACGATATTGTGGCCATCACCACCTACTACACGCAACCCTACCAACTCCCGGCGATCCAGAAGGTGCGCACCGAGGTATTGAGTAGGGAGGCTGCGCCTGTGAGCACGTCCGTGATGGTGGCTGGGCTCGGTCACCCGGAGTTTCTGGTGGAGCTGACCCCGATTGCCGTGATCCCGGAGGCCCGGTTTATCGCGCCCTAGCTCTGCAAAACGTGCTCAGCGGTTGCGATGGCCTCCGGCGTGTTGATCTCCATCCAGATGCCATCGTGGCGCAGGCCCTTCAGGCGGCCGGCCTCCATGGCCTTGTCGAACAGCACGTTCATGGAGAACTTGCCCTTCGGCGCGTTTTTGAAGATGCGTGGATGCACCATGTAGACCCCGGTGAAGACGAACGCGGCGATCTCGTTTTCAGCGCGTCGGGTGAGGGTGCCGTCCGGGTCGCAGTGGAAATCGCCTGGTCCGAAATAGCCATAGCTTTGCACGGTGCTGCAAATGAGCAGCAGCATGTCCATGCTGTCATCATCCCAACTGGCGCGCAGGCGCTCCAGGCTTGGGCGCGCGCCCTCAATCCATAGGCTGTCGGTGTTCACCATAAAGAAGGGTTCAGTGCCCAGGTGCGGCAAAGCCTTGACCAAACCGCCGCCGGTCTCCAGCAACTCCTCGCGCTCATCTGAGATGATGATCTTGGGCCGTTTCACGTCGCGCAAGTGGTCTTCCAGCAGGTCAGCCTTGTAGTGCACGTTGACGACGGCCTCTTCAACGCCCGCGTCGCGCAGCCGCTCCAGGGCGTGGTCAATCAGAGGTTTGCCGGCCACCTCAACCAACGGCTTGGGGCGTTCGTCGGTAAGCGGACGCATGCGCGTGCCTAGGCCTGCTGCGAGCATCATGGCGCGGGTGCCGATGGGGGGAGAGGCGGGCGGCGTCATCTTCTTGGACTCACTTAACCAATATCGAGCCGGCGAGTGTGAACGGGGAACGCGGTCGCGTACCAGTCTTTCAGCTCGCCCAATACGGGCGCTGCCAAGGTACGGTCCAAATAGCCCCAAAGGCGCGGAATGTGCTGCAGATAGCCGGGCTTGCCGTCCCGCTGCTTGAGCCGCATGAAGATACCGAGGATCTTGGTGGCCCGTTGCGCCGCCAAAATGGCGTAGCACTCTTCAAAAGCTTGCCGGTCAAACCCGCCATCTGCCTCAAGACGCTTCTCGCAATAGTGGTCAAACATCTGCCGTTCAAAGTCCTCATGGATGTCCACGCGTGCATCTTGCAGCAAGGACGCAAGATCGTAGGCCGGATGGCCACGAACCGCGTCCTGAAAATCAATGATGCCCAGCCGTGCGAGCCCTTGCTTGTTAGCCCGCCAGATCAGGTTGGGCGAATGATAGTCGCGCAGACACCAGACAGTTTGATGACGTTCAAGTCGTGGCCAGAGCGTGCGCCAGATGGCCAGAAACTCTTTGCGCGTTGTGTCGGCGGCAGGACCATCGTGCACCGACGGCCAGTACCAGTCCAGCAGCAGTTCTGCTTCGATCTCCAGGGCGCCTGCATCAAAGGGCGGCACTTGGTAGCGCTCGCCGCTCGGCAATGTAATGGTGTCCGGCAGGGGCTCTTCCACGATCCGCACCAGAGCTTCCACCGCCATGTGGTAGGGCTCGTTCAGGTCCACATCCTTGGCTCGTACCATGTCTTGGAACACGTCGCCCTCCAGATCCTCGATCACCAACAGACCGGCCTCCAGGTCTGCGGCCAATATCTCCGGGGCGGCGAGCCCGATCTCCCGCAGACCCTCGTCAATGGCGGCGAAGGCTGTGACGTTCTCTGCAATGTGGGCGATCTGGCTGTAGGGGAGCCCATTGCGCACCGCCGGTCCGTCCGGCATTTGCGGGGAATCCATCAAGATCAAGGGCCGTCCCTTTCCTTTCAGGTCCAGGAGCCTCTCGTAGCGCCGGGCTGAGGCATCGCCGAGGAGAAATGCGCGGGCACGGGTGTGATGGCCGGACGCGTCCAGGAAGGCGCTGATGATCTCCATGCGTTGGGCCCGCAGCGACCAGCTGCCATGGGCCTGTAGGGTCAACTCACGGGTGCCTGGTTCTTCGCCATCCTTGAGCGTGAGTTCCAACCGGTCAGCGGGCATGTAGGCCTCGGCACGTTCAGGCCACTCGGCCACCAAGACCATCGTGTCCGCTAAACCGGGAAATCCGAGTTCGGGGATCTCGTTCTCATCGAGCACCCGGTAGAAATCAAAGTGTGCGACCGGGAGGCGGGTGAAGTCGTAGGTCTGCACCAGAGTGAATGTTGGGCTGGGCACATCAAACTCGCCATCGTGCGGGCTGAGCGCGCGGATGAACGCTCGGGCGAAGGTTGATTTGCCGGTGCCAAGATCCCCCGCCAACGTGATCACATCGCCGATGCGGGCGAACAGGGAGAGCTCATGGGCAAAGCTCTGCGTAGCGGCTTCTGTAGGCAGGTGCATGGTGCGGCTGTATTGGGCGCCAGACGTCATGAGAGGCGTCTAGCCCACACTCAGGCGGGGGCTTTCAGCGAGCGGTGCCACGACAATGGTTTCAGTGAGCGTGCGCTCTTTGGGGCCCGCCTTGGGCAGGGTGAGCGTGATGGTGGTGCCTTCACCGATCTGGGAGTCCAGGGCCACGGTGCCGTCATGCAGCTCCACGAAGCTCTTGACAATGGACAGGCCCAGCCCCGCCCCGCGGTGGCCGGAGCGGGCCGGCTTTGCGGCAAATCTGTCAAATGCGGACTTTTGGGTTTCTTCATCCATGCCCCGGCCCGTATCGCTCACCCAAACGCGCACATGATCGCGCTCGCGGCGGCAGCCGAGCCGCACGGTCTCGCCCTTGGAGCTGAAGCCGATGGCGTTGGAGAGCAGGTTGAACAGGACCTGTTTCAGCCGCTGCTCATCGCCGGTCATCAATTCAGCGGCATCGGGGATCATCACCTCCAAAGTCAGCCCGTGCTTCTTCACCCGGTCCTTGACCAGGGTGGCGGCGTCGGTGAGCAATTCGGTGACATCGATCTCCGCCAGGTTCAGCTCCATGGCGCCGGCATCGATGGAGGCCAGATCCAGGATGGAATCGATGATGGAGAGCAACTGGCTGGACGAGTTTTGGATGTCCTGCAGATACTCTTTCTGGCGCGGCGCCAGCTCCCCGGCGATGCCCATGGCCAGAGCTTCGGCAAAGCCGTTGATGCTGGTGAGCGGAGTGCGCAGTTCGTAGGAGACGTTGGAGAGGAAGTCGGTCTTCAGCTTGTCTGCCGCCTCCAAGGCTTCGGCGCGCTCGCGCAGGGCGTTCTCGATGCGCGAGGAATCCGTCACGTCCACGTAGGTGAGCAAGGTGTTGCCGTCAGGCAGGGGCACAATGGCGGAATCAAAGACCATGCCGTCGGGCCGGGCGATGCGGTCTTTCGAAGCCGTGCGTTCGCTCTGCAGGGACGTGATGGCGATTTTCAGCTTGTCCCAGGCAGCATCCAGCGGCAGCAGCTCACGGCACCAGGCCACCACCTCATCCACATGAGGTTCGCGCTCAAGCGCGGCTGCATCGATTTTCCAGAACTGGGCAAAGGGCGGGTTGAAGAGTTTCAGCCGGCCGTCGGAGCCAAACAGGGCCAAGCCCTCATTCAGGTTGTTCAACGTTTCGCCCTGAACGCTCGTGAGCTCGTTGTAGCGGCTTTCCAGCTCAAGGCGCTCGGTTACGTTTTCAAACAGATAGGCCACACCGCCCAAGGGGTGCTGTTCGCCGGTGACCCGGATCGTCTGGCCATCTGGGAGGTACCACCAATCTTCAGCGGTTTCGGCTTGCGAGAAGGCGGCCAGCTGGCGGGCTTTCCAGTCGCGGTAGTTCGCCTGTTCGGGCAGGCGGCGTTCCTCGCGAAGCTTGTCGAGGATTTCGGCGTTTGAGGGCTGGGTTTCCAACCACGCCGGTTCCAGCTGCCAGAGCTCAGCATAGGGCGTGTTGAAGAACCGCAGCCGCTGGTCGGGACCGAAAATGGCAACGGCGGTCTTCAGATTATCCAGGGTGCGCGAATGGGCCTCGATGTGGCGTTCGAGCTCTTTCTCGGCGTTCTCAAGCTCAGAGACATTGATCGCAAAACCAGCCGTACCGTGCTCAACGGCGACCTCCAGCAGATCAAGCGCGCGCTTCTCGCCGGCAATCACCGTGTGGGACCGCATCTG
>JBCDIP010000042.1:0-11585 GCA_038748855.1 Pseudomonadota bacterium | reverse complement strand
CGCTGATGCGGCAGATAAAGCGATTTTGCCCTTGTTCCGGTCAGGCCTTGACGTTGAAAACAAGCAGGACGGTGGTTTCGACCCGGTGACGGCGGCAGATCAGGCCTCCGAGAAGGTCATGCGCGCGTTGATCACCAGCCGGTATCCGGACCACGGCATCTTGGGAGAAGAGTTCGGCACCAAGGTTTCTGACCATTCGGACGGGCTGACCTGGGTTCTGGACCCGATTGACGGAACCCGGGCCTTCATCTGTGGGATGCCCACCTGGATGACCCTGATCGGTCTGTGCGACACCACGGGCGCCCGCGGGGGCGTGGCGAGCCAGGCTTACACTGGCGAGCGCTTTTACGCCGACACGCGCGGCGCCTGGCACCGCGACAGGTCCGGCGCTGAGACCCCCATCAAGGTGAGGCCAGCTGCCTCACTGAAAGAGGCAATCTTCTGCAGCACGTCGCCGGACCTGTTCACCGAGGCGCTCGTGGAGCCCTATCACGCCCTCAAAGCGCGGACCAGAATGACCCGATCCGGCGGAGATGCTTATATTTTCTGTCTCCTTGCGGCCGGATGCGTTGATCTGGTAATCGATCCGGGCCTTCAGCCCTATGACATCGCGGCTCTGGTGCCCATCATCGAGCAAGCTGGAGGCATCGTCACCACGCTCGACGGCAAGCCGGCCCATAATGGCGGCGACATTATAGCCGCTGCCAGCCGAGAGCTGCACGAAGAGGCTTCAGCTCTGTTTGCGGCCTAATCGGGCGCGCGGTCAGCGAATGTTGTCGGCGTTCTTGCGCCGCTGCTCGGCATATTTCGCTCGGATCGCAGCTTGCTTATTGTCCATATGGGCTTCGTAGTCCCATGTCTGACAGCCTCTGGCGCGCAAATTGTCATTATAGGCTGCCAATTGTGCACGGTTGCGCTTGGCGCGCTTGCCGGCCTCGCCCGCATCGCTGGCCATCCGATAGGTGGCCGCGCCCGCAACTCCAAACAAGACGCCCCACATCACTGATGAAGCAACTTCCTGACTGGATTGTAGATCTAACGCAACAGTTTCATCAGACATGCGCCGCATTTTCTGATGAACTGCCCCACACTCCTCGAGCTTTTCTGCTTCCGTCAAAGTGAAGCTGCCGTCCGATTGCAGACCGAATTCACCTTCTGAGACTGTATTGCTACAGCCGGCGAGAGCGAGAAGTATGGTGCCAAACAAACTCGCTCGAAACATTGGAAAGATGGACGACATCACGAACCCCGCTCAAAAAATGACAACCTAAAATCGACTTTGGTCAAAAAGCACAACCTCTAAAACGGGCTATATAATTTACGCTATATGGTTGAAACAACACAAATTGCCGCAGCAGGGTTGCACGACCCGCTCCGCCGGGCCTTGATCACGGGTAGATTGCGGAGCACACTATGACCGAACACCAACTCACCCCGTCTTGAGGGAGCCAAGACATGAGCGGATTGAGCCCGGCCGAGCAGCGCCACTATCAGGAGCAGGGCTATGTCATCCCTGAATACCGGCTGCCGGCCGACCAACTGGCAGAGCTGCGCGATGCGGTGGATTGGGTCATCGCCAACAACCCCCAAGCCCGGCCGGAACACCTGGTCAGCGTGCACGTGGTCAACAATCAGCCGGAACGGATCAAGGGCCATCCGGCCTTCATGGACCTGGCCGGCGATCCAGCGATCCTGGACCTGGTCGAGGGCGCGATCGGGCAGGATATCCTGTTGTGGGGCGCGCACCTCTTCTGCAAGCCGGTGAAAACCGGCATGGAGGTTCCCATGCACCAGGACGGCGAATACTGGCCAATCCGCCCCCTCGCCACGTGCTCGGTGTGGCTGGCGTTGGACGATGTGACCAAGGAGAACGGCTGCATGCGGTTCATTCCCGGCAGCCACAAATCCCAAACACCTTACGCCCACGCCCGCCAGGACCGGGACGATGTGGTGATCAACATGGAAATTGACCGCTCCACTTATTCTGAGGAGAACGCGGTGGATATCGAGCTGGAGGCAGGCCAGATGTCTCTACACGACATCTACTTGATCCACGGCTCCAACGCCAACCGCTCCACTAAGCGGCGGGCCGGGCTGGCGCTGCGCTATATGCCTGCCAGCTCTTACTTTGACCGGGAGATGTTTCCGCCCAGCGAGAAGTCCGGCCTCCGTATCGACTTCTCAGAACGGCCCCTGCTGCTGCTGCGGGGCACGGATGCATCGGGGCGCAATGATCTGGAATCCGGGAGACAATGGCTGGGGACCTGAAGGAGTAGGTCAATGACAGTAATCGCAATGACGCGTGAGATGGGAACCTTGGGCAAGGATGTCGCCCATGGCATTGCGGTTGAGCTCGGCCTTGGTCTGGTCCACCACGAGCTGGTGCGCAAGGAGATTGCCGGGCGCATGGAGATCGAACCCAGCGATGTGCACCGGTTTCTGGAAGGCAGCCCAAGCCTTTGGGATCGCTGGAAAATCGACGAACAGCGTCTGTCGCGCTACACCCGCGAGGAGATCCTGGAGCTGGCGGACAGGGATAATGTGCTGATCCGCGGCTGGGGCGCTCCCTATCTGCTGAAAGACGTGCCCCACGTGATCCGGGTCCGGGTCTGCGCGCCAATGTCCTTCCGCGTGGGCGAGATGATGAAGCGCCTGAAAATAGACGATCCGGATGCCGCCCGCCGGGAGATCGAGCGCAACGATGCGGCCCATACCAGAGCCATGCGCAGCTTCTTTGATGCGGACTGGCAGCATCCGCTCAACTATCATCTGGTGCTGAACACAGGCGCCCTGCCCGTCACTGCGTGCATTGACCAGATCAGGCTCCTAACCCAGAACCCGGCCTTTGAGCGCACGCCACAGAGCCGCCAGGTGCTCACCGACAAGCTAATCGAAACCCGCATCGGCGATGCGCTGGACGAACAGCTTGCGCCGGGCCTCAGCGGCCGCACGGTGGATGTCAGCGTCAATGCAGGACATGTGCACCTCACCGGCACCACCTATGGCAGCTCAGATTTGGCCGCCATTGAGGATGTTGTGCGCCAGGTGAAAGGGGTGGCGGACGTGGACAGCCAGATCATTCATGTAGACCCGCCCTACATGGGCTGAGCGTTCACATCCCGCTCACATTTCCATGAACAGCAGGTGAATTGCGCTCTCAGACTTGGTTCAGCGCAGCTTGGCTATAACCGCCTTCAACATGACGCGGAAACAAGAGCCATCAAGGCCCCGTGTTAAGAAACGAAGGAGAGAGTTCCATGTTGAAGAAAACCGTACTCGGCATTGCTGCTGCAGCTGCCCTCACCGTAACCGCCCTGTCCGGCACCACCACCACCGCGCAAGCTGGCAACTTCAGCTTCCATGTTGGTGTACCGTACTACGGTGGTCATGGTTTCTACGGCGGCTACGGCTACCGCAACCCTTGCCGCCACTGGAAGCGTAAGTGGCGCCGCACGGGCCGTTACTACTTCCTGCGCCGCTACCGTCGGTGCATGCGTTACCACTACTAAGATCTGACGTTCAAGTCAGACGTCAAACCCTCGGAGCCTTAGCTCCGGGGGTTTTTTGCGTCCCGCGTCCTTGCGAAAGCGAGGACCTTCTCAGCCATTGGGACGGTAAGAGCCATGGGCCCTCGCGTTCGCAAGGGCACGGTTTAGGTCAAATCCCTACCCAAAATCCCAAGCTCAACCATCAAGGCCAAATAGCGCTGATTACTCATTAACTTCAGCGCCTTACGCGAAATTGGGTTCGTTTCGCAGAGTCTCACTTTTTATGTTTCAAACATAAATATTTTAAACTTGAAATATCTACCCACCCATGCCACTCTCGCTCTTCAAACGGAGCCTCACCATCATGAAAATCGCATGCTTGGGCGGCGGTCCCGCCGGTCTTTATTTTGCCATAGCCATGAAACTGCGCGATGCGTCCCACGAAATCGTGGTGATTGAGCGCAACAAACCCGATGACACATTCGGCTGGGGCGTGGTGCTGTCCGACGAAACTTTGGAAAACCTAGCCGCGAACGACCCGCTCAGCGCAGCGGCAATCAAGGCAGAGTTCGCCTACTGGGATGACATAGCCGTGCACCACAAGGGTGCATGCACAGTCTCATCCGGGCATGGTTTCTGCGGCATCGGGCGCAAGAAATTGCTTCTGCTGCTCCAGAACAGGGCCCGTGAGCTCGGCGTTGAGCTGAAGTTCCAGACCGAGGTGGCGAGCGCGGCAGAATATGTAAAGACATATGATCTGGTGGTCGCCTCAGACGGACTGAACTCCAAAACCCGCGCCGACTATGCCGACCAGTTCAAGCCAGACATCGACATGCGCAAGTGCAAGTTCGTCTGGCTCGGCACCCATCAAAAGTTCGACGATGCCTTCACCTTCATCTTCGAGAAGACCGACAAGGGCTGGCTCTGGGTCCACGCCTACCAGTTCGATGAAGACACGGCCACATTCATCGTAGAGTGCACCGAGGAAACCTACGCCAACTATGGCTTTGCCGACCTCTCCCAGCAGGAATCCATAGAGATCTGCGAAAAAGTGTTCGCCAAATATCTGGGCGGCCACAAGCTGATGACCAACGCAAACCACATTCGCGGCTCGGCTTGGCTGAACTTCCCGCGGGTCCTCTGCGAGCGCTGGTCCCATGAGAATATCGTGCTCATGGGCGATGCGGCAGCCACGGCCCATTTCTCCATCGGCTCAGGCACCAAGCTCGCCCTGGAAAGCGCCATTGCTCTGGCCGATTACCTGCATGAAGAACCCAGCATGCAGGCCGCATTCCAGAAGTATGAGGACGCCAGGCGCCTGGAGGTGCTGCGCTTACAATCTGCCGCCCGGAACTCGCTGGAATGGTTTGAGAATGTGGAGCGCTATCTGCATCTCGACCCGGTGCAGTTCAACTACTCGCTGCTGACCCGCTCCCAACGCATCAGCCACGAGAACCTGCGTCTGCGCGACAAAGCCTGGCTGGAGGGTGCCGAACGCTGGTATCAGCGCCAGGCAGGCGCCCCGGCCAACACCACGCGCGCGCCCATGTTCGCCCCCTACAAGCTGCGCGGCCTGGAGCTGGTGAACCGCATCGTCGTCTCCCCCATGGCGCAATATAAAGCCCAAGACGGCGCGCCTACGGACTGGCACTTCAGCCATTATGCCGAGCGCGCCAAGGGCGGCGCAGGCCTCGTTTATATTGAAATGACCTGCGTCAGCCCGGAGGGGCGCATCACGCCCGGCTGCCCCGGCCTCTATGCCCCTGAGCACGAGATCGCCTGGAAGCGCATTGTCGACTTCATCCATGCTGAAACCCCGGCCAAGGTCTGCGCCCAGCTCGGCCATTCCGGGCCAAAAGGCTCCACCCAGCTCGGCTGGGAGGAGATGGACGCACCCTTAAAAGAAGGCAACTGGCCCTTGATGGCGGCCTCGGACGTGGCCTGGTCGGACGCCAACCAGGTGCCGCGCGCCATGACCAGGGATGACATGGCGGCCGTCACCGCCCAGTTCGTGGCTTCCGCAGAAATGGCGGACCGCGCCGGCTTCGATATGCTGGAGCTCCACTGCGCCCACGGCTACCTGCTCTCCTCCTTTATCACCCCGCTCACCAACCGGCGCACGGACGACTATGGCGGCAGCCTAGAGAACCGCCTGCGCTATCCTCTGGAAGTGTTCGAAGCGGTGCGCGCCGTCTGGCCCGACGAGAAACCCATTTCGGTGCGCATCTCCGCCAACGACTGGGTGGGCGATGAAGGCGTGACGCCTGGGGAAGCGGTAGAGATTGCCGAGCGCCTGCAGGCCGCCGGCGTGGACATTTGCGATGTCTCGGCAGGACAAACGTCGAAGCGGGCACAGCCGGTCTATGGGCGCATGTTCCAGACCCCGTTCTCCGACCGCATACGCAACGAGACGGGCATGGCCACCATGGCCGTGGGCAACATTTATGAACCCGACCATGTGAACTCCATCCTCATGGCGGGCCGCGCCGATCTGGTGTGTCTCGCCAGACCCCATCTGGCCAACCCCTATTGGACCCTCCACGCCGCGGCGGCTCTGGGCGATGATCAGACCAAATGGCCAGATCCTTATGGTCCCGGCGGAGATCAGATGCGGCGCCTTGCAGAGCGCGGCGAAGGCGGGAGCATGCGGGTCTGAGCCATGACGGACTTGAGCGGCAAAACGGCATTGGTCACCGGTGGGGGCACGGGTGTGGGCGCGGCCATCGCTGCCGCCCTGGCCGAGGCCGGTGCCAAGACCACCATATGCGGGCGCAGCGAGGAACCCCTGAAGGCGCTCGCGGAGCAGCACTCCGCCATGAGCTGGGCCACTGCAGACATCACAGACGAAGCGGCTGTGACCAAGCTATTTGAGGCCCGCGGCCCGTTCGACATTGTCATCGCCAACGCGGGCGCAGCCGAAAGCGCGCCCCTCGCCCGCACCGATCTTGCCCAATGGCAGCGCATGATCGACGTAAACCTCACCGGCGCCTTCCTCACCTTGCGCGAGGCTCAGCGCGCCTTGGGCAAGGCAGACTGGGGCCGCCTCATCGCCATTGCCTCAACGGCGGGCCTCAAGGGCTACGGCTATGTGGCCCCCTACTGCGCGGCCAAGCATGGGGTGGTGGGCCTGATCCGCGCCCTGGCGCTTGAGACGGCCGGCAGCGGCATCACCGCAAACGCGGTTTGCCCCGGGTTCACCGAAACGCCGCTCTTGGAAGAGAGCATCGCCAACATCGTCGCCAAGACCGGCCAGAGCGAGGCAGACGCCCGCGCCGCACTGACCAAGACCAACCCGCTCGGCCGTTTCATCCAACCTGAAGAAGTGGCTGCCGCTGTGCTTTGGCTCGTGGGCAATGGTTCCGATGCCATCACCGGCCAGGCCATCTCCGTGTCGGGGGGCGAAACATGGTGACCGATTGCACCAGCAAAGACCGCCTGCGCCTCTGGCTCCGGCTCCTGCGGTCATCACGCGCCATAGAGAACGAGCTGCGCGAGCGCCTGCGCCGGGAATTCGATGTCACCCTGCCCCGCTTCGACGTGCTCGCTGCACTCCACCGTGAGCCAAACGGCATGCTTATGTCGGAGCTGTCCCGCTACCTCATGGTCTCCAACGGCAATGTCACCGGCATCATCGACCGGCTGGAGGCAGACGGACAGGTGGTCCGCGCCCGCCGGGATGGCGACCGGCGCGCCTCCATTGTGCGGCTCACCGAAAAGGGCCGCACCGAGTTTGAGGCCATGGCTGGAGAACATGAGACCTGGGTGGCAGAGCTGTTGGGCACGCTGGTGCCCGATGATGTGGAGAAGCTCTCCACGGTCCTGCACGATTTCAACCTCAATTGGGGAACAAAGGCATGAACAAGATGGCAGGCCTTGAGCCTGAACACTTCACCTGGCGCATGGAGGGTTCGGTTGCCGTGATCGCCCTGAAAGGGGCTGATCGCAAGAACCCGCTGACCTTTGAAAGCTATGCGGAGCTGCGCGACACCTTCCGCGCCATGGTCTACGCCAACGACGTTCACGCGGTGGTTTTCACGTCCAATGGCGGCAACTTCTGCTCTGGCGGCGATGTGCACGACATTATCGGGCCCCTGGTGGAGATGGACATGAAGGGCCTCCTCGCCTTCACCCGCATGACCGGCGATCTGGTGAAGGCCATGCTGGGCTGCGGCAAGCCGATCCTCTCCGCGGTGGACGGCATCTGCGTCGGCGCCGGCGCCATCATCGCCATGTCGTCGGACATGCGCTACGGCACGCCGAACGCGAAGACCGCGTTCCTCTTCACCCGCGTAGGCCTTGCCGGCTGCGACATGGGCGCGTGTGCCATGCTGCCCCGGATCATCGGCCAGGGCCGGGCCGCGGAACTTCTCTTCTCCGGGCGCACCATGAGCGCCGAAGAGGGTCACGCGTGGGGCTTCTTCAACCGTCTCATCGATGCGGAAGATCTCGAAGCCGAAACAATCGCTTTCGCTCAGAAACTCGCTGCCGGACCCACCTTCGCTCACGGCATCACCAAAACCCAAATCAACCAGGAATGGTCCATGGGCCTTGAACAGGCCATCGAGGCGGAAGCTCAGGCCCAGGCCATCTGCATGCAAACGGTGGACTTCAAGCGGGCCTACAAGGCCTTCGTCGCGAAGGAAAAGCCGGTGTTTGAGGGCAACTGATGGCGGACAAGAGCTTCCTCGACTGGCCCTTCTTTGAGCCCCGGCACCGCGTTCTCCAAGCGGCGCTGGAGGACTGGTGCGAGGCCAACCTGCCGGCCGATCATTCCGATGTGGATCAGGCCTGCATCGACCTCGTTGCCAAGCTGGGCGCCGATGGCTGGCTCACCCACAGTGCTGTGGATCCGGACGGGGCCGCCCCGCTGGATGTGCGCACCCTCTGCCTCATCCGCGAGACGCTGGCCCGCCATGATGGGCTTGCGGATTTCGCCTTTGCCATGCAAGGGCTCGGCACCGGCGCCATCAGCCTCTTTGGTACGAGTGAGCAGAAGCAGTGGTTGCACAAGAGCCGCGCCGGCAAAGTGCTCACGGCGTTTGCCCTGTCAGAGCCCAAATCCGGCTCCGATGTGGCCAATCTCGACACCAGCGCTGAGCAGGACGGCAATGGCTGGCGGATCAACGGTGAAAAGACCTGGATCTCCAATGGCGGCATTGCTGGGCTCTACGTGGTGTTCGCCCGAACCGGCGAGGCGCCTGGGGCAAAAGGTCTTTCAGCCTTCCTTGTGCCGACAGATACAGAAGGTTTTGAAGTTTCTGAAAGATTGGATGTCATTGCCCCTCATCCGCTCGCGCGCCTCACCTTTAAAGACATGAAAGTGCCCGCCGACGCCATGATCGGCTCAGCCGGAGAGGGTTTCAAGATCGCCATGTCCGTGTTGGACGTGTTCCGCTCCACCGTGGGCGCCGCGGCCCTAGGGTTCGCCCGGCGGGCCCTCGACGAAAGCCTCGCCCGGGCCAAGGACCGCGAGCTCTTCGGCGCCCCGCTCTCAGAATTGCAGATGGTCCAAGGCCATCTGGCCGACATGGCCCTCAATGTGGATGCGGCCGCCCTCCTGATCTACCGCGCCGCCTGGACGAAGGACAGCGGCGCCCCACGGGTCAGCCGTGAAGCCGCCATGGCCAAGCTCTTTGCCACCGATCAAGCCCAGGACGTGATCGACCGCGCCGTCCAAATCCATGGCGGCGACGGGGTGCGCTCCGGCCACATCGTGGAAAGCCTTTACCGGGAAATCCGCGCGCTGCGCATTTATGAGGGCGCATCAGACGTCCAACGCACCATCATTGCCAGACAGGCACTAGCAGGAGGGTAACTCAAATGCTCGGACCTTCAGCTCATGTGGACACTTTTGCCCGCGATAACCTGCCCGCCGAGGACATGCGGCCCGACTTCCTCTTAGGGGAGTTCGATTACCCGGACTATCTGAACGCCGCCGTTGAGCTCACAGACCGCATGGTGGGCCGGGGCTTTGGAGACCACACTGCGCTCATCGGCAATGGCCGCCGGCGCACCTATAAGGAGCTGGCTGACTGGACCAACCGTATCGCTCATGCCCTGGTGGAAGACTATGGCGTGAAGCCCGGCAACCGGGTGCTGATCCGTTCAGCCAACAATCCGGCCATGGTGGCCTGCTGGCTGGCCGCTACCAAGGCGGGCGCCGTGGTGGTCAACACCATGCCCATGCTGCGCGCCATGGAGTTGGCCAAGATCGTGGACAAGGCAGAGATCAATCTCGCCCTCTGTGACACCCGCCTGATGGATGAGCTGGTGCTGTGCGCGAAGGATTCAGCGCATCTCACCCAAGTGGTGGGCTTTGACGGCACCGCCAATCATGATGCCGAGCTCGACCGCATTGCCCTCAACAAGCCTGTTATGTTCGACGCGGTGCAGACGGGCCGCGATGACGTGGCGCTTCTGGGCTTCACGTCCGGCACCACAGGCGCGCCCAAGGCCACCATGCATTTTCACCGCGACCTCCTGATTGTCGCGGACGGCTATGCCAAGGAAGTGTTGAACGTGACCGAGGAAGATGTGTTCGTGGGCTCCCCGCCCCTTGCCTTCACCTTCGGCCTGGGCGGCCTCGCCATCTTCCCCTTGCGCTTTGGGGCGGCAGCCACTTTGCTGGAGAACGCCTCGCCTCCCAACATGGTGGAGATCATCCAAACCTACAAAGCCACCATCAGCTTCACCGCCCCCACCGCCTACCGAGCTATGCTGGCCGCTATGGACGAAGGGGCGGATCTGTCCTCCCTGCGCTGTGCGGTGTCCGCGGGCGAAACCCTGCCAGCACCCGTCTATAACGACTGGCTTGCGAAAACCGGCAAGCCCATGCTCGACGGCATCGGCGCCACTGAGCTTCTTCACATCTTCATCTCCAACCGCTTTGGCGACAGCCACCCCGCCTCCACCGGCAAGCCGGTCACCGGCTATGAAGCCAAGATCGTGGATGACGAGATGAACGAAGTGCCCCGCGGCACCGTGGGCAAGCTGGCCGTGCGCGGGCCCACCGGCTGCCGCTATCTCGCTGATGACCGTCAGAGCACCTATGTGCGCGATGGCTGGAACCTCACCGGTGATGCCTTCTCCCAGGATGAGGACGGTTACTTCCATTTCGCCGCCCGTACCGACGATATGATCATCTCGTCGGGCTACAATATTGCAGGCCCTGAAGTGGAAGCCGCGCTTCTGGCGCACGCGGACGTGGCCGAATGCGGCGTCATCGGCGCCCCCGACGATGAGCGCGGCCAGATCGTTGAGGCCCACATCGTGCTCAACCAGGGCGTGGCCAAGGATGAAGACACCGTGAAACGCCTGCAGGATCATGTGAAGGCCACCATCGCGCCTTACAAGTATCCGCGCGCGGTGAAGTTTATCGAGACCCTTCCCAAGACCCAGACCGGCAAGGTGCAGCGCTTCAAACTGCGCGAAGGAGCGGGCTGATGGCCACCCCCTATAACCCCGCCGAAGATGGCGCCCGCATGGCCCATGACGGGCGCATGGATTACGGAGACTATCTGAAGCTCAGCGCCGTTCTGGGCGCCCAAGAGCCGGTCTCTGAGGCCCATGACGAGCTCCTCTTCATCATCCAGCACCAGACCTCCGAGCTGTGGATGAAACTTGCCATCCACGAAATCCGGGCCGCGCAAAGCGCCATATCGAGCGGCGATCTGCAGCCGGCCTTCAAGATGCTGTCCCGCGTGGCGCGAATCTTTGAGCAGCTTAACAATGCCTGGGATGTGCTGCGCACCATGACCCCGAGCGAATACACCCAGTTCCGCGAAACCTTGGGCCAGTCATCGGGCTTTCAGTCTTACCAATACCGCGAGATTGAGTTCCTGGCCGGCAACCGCAACGAGGCTATGCTGCAGCCCCATGCCCACAACCCGGAGATCGCCGCGCGGCTGGAAGCCACGCTCGCCGCCCCCAGTCTTTATGACGAGGCGCTCTTGCTGCTGGGCCGGGAGGGCTTTGAGTTGGCGGTGGACGACCTCTCCCGCGACTGGCGCCAACCCCACCAAGACAACCCCCAAGCCCTGGCGGCCTGGCAGGCGGTCTACGAAGATCCGGAGCGCTATTGGAGCCTCTACAATCTGG
>JBCDIP010000041.1:0-11703 GCA_038748855.1 Pseudomonadota bacterium | reverse complement strand
CGGACAATTTAAATTAAATTCTCTCTAAAAGAGCACAGGTAATTAACAGGCTAAACATCAATAGCATGTTGAAATTGTTACAGTTTCGCGACAAAGCTGTATCGCTGATTAACTCTTGAAAAAATTTTCCGCAGAGGCCTTTGTGGCCTGTTTTGAGACAATCTCTTCGCGCAAACGTGAAATTTCCGCTTCCAATATGGTGATTCGTTTTTCCAACTCGTCGATGGATATTGTGGAAAGATCGGCCCCGATCACGATGTCAGGTTGAGGTTTTGGACGATCATCGTCAGCAAACATTTTTTCACGGCCTCCATCACAATTGCTGCCCGTTTGCGACCCGCGGGCATAGACACTGTCTTGTTCTAGCACTAAGCAATCACGCCAGAACCATCAAAACGAGTAAGTTTAGACCACATGTCCATTCCCGAAAAGATGGCCGCCGTTGAGATTGCTTTCGCCGGCGGGCCTGATGCCCTGAAGCCCACGCATGTCAGAACTCCCTATCCGGGCGAAGGTGAGGTGCTCATCAAAGTGGCCGCTGCCGGCGTGAATCGGCCGGACGTGATGCAGCGCAAGGGCCTTTACCCGCCGCCTCCGGGCGCCTCAGAGCTGCCAGGCCTGGAAGTGGCCGGCACGGTCGCGGTTGCCGGCCGGGGCACCTCGCGGTTTAAAGAGGGCGATGAGGTCTGCGCCCTGGTGCATGGCGGGGGCTATGCGGAATATGTGACCGTGGCCGAGGCCACCTGCCTGCCTGTGCCGGCCGGGCTCTCCATGTCGGAGGCCGCCGGCCTGCCGGAAACCTTTTTCACCGTTTGGACCAATGTGTTTGAGCGCGGAGCCCTGAAACCCGGCGAAGTGCTGCTGGTTCACGGCGGCTCCAGCGGCATCGGCACCACGGCCATCATGATCGCCTCTAACCTTGGCGCCCGGGTGTTTGCCACTGCAGGTTCGGCTGAGAAATGCAAAGCGTGCGAGGCGTTGGGCGCTGAGCGGGCCATCAACTACATGGAAGAAGACTATGTGGCCATCGTGAAGGAAGCCACCGAGAAACGCGGCGCCAACGTGGTGCTGGACATGGTGGGCGGCGATTACATTGAGCGCAATCTCAAAGTGGCGGCCAAAGGCGGGCGCATCGTCAACATCGCCTTCCTCAACGGGCCGAGCGCAGAAGTGAACTTCACCCCCCTCTTGGTCAAGCACCTGACCCTCACCGGCTCCACGCTCCGGCCTCGGAGCACGGAGGAGAAGGGGGCCATTGCGGCAGCGCTGGAGGAAACGGTCTGGCCTTTGATCGAGGCGGGCAAGATCAAACCGGTGATCCACGCCGAATTCCCGTTGGCAGAGGCGGAAAAGGCCCACGAGATGATGGAGAGCTCTGCCCATATCGGCAAGATCATCCTGGTTGCCTAGATCAATTTAGGTACACCCTGTTCTTAAAAATTGTCCAAAACCCCTTACGCGAAGCTTAAGTCCTGCTGAATAAGGTCTCACCAAATGGTTCTGGGAGATCACCATGTTTCGCATGATCGCAATTGGGTTCTTTTCCTTAATCGGAGTAACGCTGTTTGGCCTTCAAAGTCTCGCCAATTGGAAGACCCAAGATAACACCAAAAAAGGCGTGCTGGGCGCTGTGGAGCTCTACAAGTCGGCGCCTGCGCAAGCCGAACACCTGACCAAGATGGCCACGAAAACCTGCCTGGAAAACAGATCAGGCGGCGAACTGCCCGCCTACTATACGGACACTCTGGCGGAACCTGCCGCGGCCACCTTCCGCTTTGCCTCTCAGAACGACTTTGACACCACAGCAGACCCGGTGGTGCAGACCTTCGTTGCTGAGCTGCAAGAGACTATGGCCGGACGCGTCAGCAAGATTGCCAAGCGCATGGCCAAGGAACCGCAAGATATGCGGAACCGGCTCACCGCATCCATGAACTGGCTCACCGGAAATCGGCGTGCGGCTATAGATTGTGTCGGGCTGAATGTGGTGCGTCTGGCGGCGGCGGAGCAATAAGCTCCGCCCTCATCGCCTTACTTGTCTGCCGAAGCTTCCAGAACGTCCTCAAAGGTCCTGAGACCTGTGGTGGGTGCAGACACCAGCACGGCCCTGTTGCCCGGCTTATGCTCATTGTTCATCATGCGCATATGGGCTTTTGGGATATGATCCCAGCTGAACACCTCAGACATCACCGGATCGAGACGCCGGCTCATCATCAGACGGTTGGCCTGGGCGGCCTGCATCAGGTTGGCAAAGTGTGAGCCCTGAACGCGTTTCTGGTGCATCCACACATAGCGGGCATCCATGGTGAGGTTGTAGCCCGTGGTGCCCGCGCAGAACACCACCATGCCGCCCCGTTTCACCACAAAGCATGAGACCGGGAACGTGGCTTCACCTGGGTGCTCAAACACCGTGTCCACGTTCACGCCCTTGCCGGTAATGTCCCAGATGGCCTTACCGAACTCACGCGCGCTCTTGAACCATTTGTTGTACTCGTCTGATCCAACAGTGGGCATTTGGCCCCAACAGTCGAAATCCCGCCGGTTGATCACACCCTTGGCGCCCAGCGAGAGCACGAAGTCGCGCTTGTCTTCCTCAGAAATCACACCGATCGCGTTGGCGCCTGACACCGCACAAAGCTGCACCGCATAAGATCCAAGGCCGCCCGACGCACCCCACACCAGCACATTATGGCCAGGTTTCAGGGTATGCGGCCGGTGACCAAAGAGCATGCGGTAGGCCGTAGCCAGAGTCAGCGTATAGCAGGCGCTTTCCTCCCAGGTCAGGTGCTTGGGACGCGGCATCAACTGGCGCGACTGCACCCGGCAGAACTGAGCAAAAGAGCCGTCTCCGGTCTCATAGCCCCAGATGCGCTGGGTAGGCGAGTTCATGGGATCGCCGCCGTTGCATTCTTCGTCGTCACCGTCGTCCTGGTTACAGTGGATGACAACTTCATCGCCCACTTTCCAGTTGTTCACTTTTCGGCCCACAGCCCAAACGATGCCTGAAGCATCAGAGCCGGCCACGTGATAATCCTGCTTGTGCACATCCAGCGGCGAGAGCGGCTTGCCCAACGAGGCCCAAACGCCATTGTAGTTGACACCTGCAGCCATCACCAACACGAGAACCTCATTGCTGTCGATTTCCCAGGTCGGCAGCACTTCCACTTGCATGGCCGTATCCGGCTCACCGTGCCGCTCCTTGCGGATGGCCCAGCCATACATCTGCTTGGGCACATGGCCCAGCGGCGGAATCTCGCCCAGCTCGTAGAGATCTTTTACCGGCGCGCCCTCATTTGCCGGCGGCTGCGCCACAACATCTGCCCGTGCACTCATCGTCATCACCCTCAGTGCTTTGATAAACTCGGAGAGTGTATAGCAGAACTTTTGCAGTGCAACAAACTGGACTTTCGTAAGAGTGTTGGACTCACACTTTTAATGAATTTGGGGGGAAATTAGCCTCAAACCATTGGATACTTGCACGTCTAAGCCCATTAAGGCATCTTTATTGCAACTGCGAACAATTGCGTCAGACCAAGGCCGAAGTCTCATGAGTGAACCATCAAAACCCGACCGTCCCTGGATTTTCCGCACCTATGCGGGCCACTCCACGGCGGCCGCCTCCAATGCGCTCTATCGGGGCAACCTGGCCAAAGGACAAACTGGCCTTTCGGTGGCATTCGATCTGCCAACCCAGACCGGCTATGATTCAGACCACGTGCTGGCGCGCGGCGACGTGGGCAAGGTTGGGGTGCCCATCTCCCATATTGGCGACATGCGGGCCCTCTTTGACCAGATCCCCCTGGAGGACATGAACACCTCCATGACCATCAACGCCACGGCCCCCTGGCTGTTGGCGCTCTATGTGGCGGTGGCCGATGAACAGGGCGCTGAACGGCCCAAGCTCACCGGCACGGTTCAGAACGATCTCATCAAGGAGTACCTTTCGCGCGGCACGTACATCTTCCCGCCCGATCATTCCCTGCGCCTGATCACCGACATCATCTCCTGGACCTACAAGGAGATGCCCAAGTGGAACCCCACCAACATCTGCTCCTACCATCTGCAGGAAGCCGGTGCGACGCCGGTTCAAGAGCTGAGCTTTGCACTGGCCATCGCCTGTGAGGTGCTGGACCGGGTGAAAGCTTCAGGCAGCCTCTCGCCGGAAGACTTCCCCAAGGCCGTTGGGCGCATCTCGTTCTTTGTGAATGCGGGCATCCGCTTCATCACAGAGCTCTGCAAGATGCGGGCGTTCGTGGATCTATGGGATGAGATCTGCCGGGAACGCTATGGCGTGGAAGACGAACGCTACCGGCGTTTCCGCTATGGTGTGCAGGTCAACAGCCTTGGCCTCACCGAGCAGCAACCGGAGAACAATGTCTACCGCATTCTGCTGGAAACCCTCGCGGTGACCCTGTCCAAGAAGGCCCGCGCCCGGGCAGTGCAATTGCCAGCGTGGAACGAAGCTTTGGGCCTTCCGCGCCCTTGGGACCAGCAGTGGTCCTTGCGCATGCAGCAGGTGCTCGCGTTTGAGACCGACCTTCTGCAGTACGGCGACATTTTCGATGGCTCTGAGGTGATCGAAGCCAAAGTGGCCGCCCTTAAGGACGAGGCCCGGGCCGAGCTTCAGAAGATCGATGCCATGGGCGGCGCGGTAGCTGCGGTGGAAAGTGGCTATATGAAAGAGCGTCTGGTGGAATCCAACACCGAGCGCGTCAAAGCCATCGAAGCTGGCGATCAAGTCGTCATCGGCGTGAATGCCTACACCGAAACGGAAGCCTCCCCCTTGAGCGCAGGAGGTGAAGAGAACATCGTTACGGTCTCCGACAATGTTGAGTATGAGCAAATCGAGACCCTGAAAACCTGGCGTAAAGAGCGCGACGACGCTGAGGTTCAAGCAGCCCTGGCCGCGCTGAAACAGGCCGCAGAAGAGGGTGCCAACATCATGGAGCCCTCCATCGCTGCCGCCAAGGCCGGGGTGACCACCGGCGAATGGGGCGAAACGCTGCGCGTTGTCTTCGGCGAATACCGTGCGCCCACGGGCGTCAACACCATTGAGATCGCCACAGAGGGTGAAGATATCGAACAGGTTCGCCTCGCCGTGGCGCGGCTTGCCAAGAAGCTTGGCGCAACGCCCCGCTTCCTGGTGGGCAAACCGGGCCTCGACGGCCATTCCAATGGCGCAGAGCAAATTGCCGTACGCGCTGGAGACTGCGACATGGAAGTGGTCTATGACGGCATCCGCTCCACCCCGGCAGAGATCATTGACGCGGCGATCAGCGAGGGTGTGCATGTCATCGGCCTCTCAATCCTCTCCGGCAGCCATGTTCCGCTGGTGCGTGATGTGATGAACGGCCTGCGCGAAAAGGGCCACGACCACGTGCCTGTGGTGGTGGGCGGGATCATTCCTGCCGAGGACGAAGCCATCCTGAAGCAGCTCGGCGTTGCGGCCATCTACCGTCCAAAGGACTATGAGCTCACCGGGATCATCGGCGATGTGGTGGCTTTGGTGGACAAGCGCACGGACGATCAAGCGGCCTAATCCGGCCGCGCCGCAGCAGCCATTTGGGCGCGCAGCCAATCATGAAAGATGCGCACGGCTGGCCGGGTCTGTTCGCCTTTGCGACAGACAAAGTAAAGCGCAGGATCCAAACCCAGTGAGCGGCCGCTGAGCTGCACCAGACGGCCCGCCTTCAGATCATCGAGCGCCAGAAGCCGGCGCACCAGAATGGCGGCCTGTCCGTCCAGTGCAGCCGCGATCAACACGCCTGTGTCGCGATACCGGTCCCCGGGCAAAGTGTCTCTTTCACCAACCAGTCCGGCCGCCTGAAACCAGCGCTCCCAGCCGGGGTTATAGTCATCGTGCACCAGAGGCAGCTGTAACACGGCTTGATCGGACAAAGGCAGTGGCTGCGTTCCAACCAAATTAGGAGAGGCAACAGCCACCAATTCATCACGGGCAAGCAGTTCCGTGTGCACGCCGCTCCAGGACCCATCGCCCAGCCTCAAAGCCACGTCTATCGGGCTGCCCCGCAGGTCGATGACGGTATCATTGGTGTCGAGTAGGATGGAGATTTCAGGATGAGCTGCTCTGAAGTCCGGCAGGCGGGGCACAAGCCATTTCAGCGCGAGCGATGTGGCCAGCGACACGGAGAGGGTTTTCGCATCCTCTCGTTCCGTCACCTCAGCCACCCCAGCCCGTAAGGTGGCCAGCGCCTGGCTGGCCGCGCGGGCAAGGGTTTCACCGGGCAGCGTGGCCTCGGCCCCTTTCGCCGTACGGTGCAAGAGGGTGACACCAAGCTGCTGCTCCAGGCTGCGCACCTGGCGACTGACCGCGCCGTGGGTGACGGCGAGTTCGTCAGCAGCCTTACTGAAACTGCCATGGCGGGCCACCGCTTCGAAGGCGCGAACGGCGTTAAGGGACGGGAGGCGCACGGTGCTCACTCCTGTTACTAAAACTCACAACATGGAGACTTTATATCGTTTGATGTGACGCAAACAAAGCCATACCTCTGATCATCAATTTACAATAACTCACATCATGAGATGGAACCATGCTGACACGTCACACCCCAGGCACAATCCGCCAGGTGCCGGAAGCTTTTCAGAAGATCTACACCCACGCCGTCGAAATCACCGCGCCTCAACGTCTCGTGCTGATGTCCGGCCAGATCGGCGTTGCGCCGGATGGACAAACGCTTGAAGGATTTGAGAAGCAGTGCCACCAAGCCATGGACAATGTGGAAGCTCTGCTGAAGACCTCACACATGAGCGTGGCGGACATAATGAGGGTCACCTACTACTTGACCGACAGCGCAGACTTGCCCGCGCTCTCGGCGATCCGCACCGAGCGTTGGGGCTCAGACGAGCCGCCTGCCGTCACCACGCTGGTGGTCGCTGCTCTGGCCAAACCCGGTCTGGTCGTGGAAATCGAGGTGACGGCGGCCTCATCTTAGCGCACAAAATTTGGGGCTAATCTGCACAAGTTTCCAAAACACTCTCCAAGGAATTTGCCGCGGCGCGCGTCATACGTTCATCATCAGAACCCCATAGGAGAGCGTTATGCGTATCACTCGTTTTGCTAGATCCACCCTTATCACCGCTGCGGTTGCTGCGGTGCTGGCCACTTCTGCGGGCGCAGGTTCGGCGACCGCCCGGCTGGTTTCGCCCTATCACACCAACACGGTGAACGTGAGCGTCAGCTTCAACTCACAAAGCCCTTTGGCCGAGACCAACGAGAAGGCCGTCGCTGCGATCCAAAAGATGGGACGCAAACTGATCTATAAGATGGCCCAAGAAGAATGTGAGACCTTACGCAACACGATTGCGGAGAGCTGCCAGCTCACAAATCTCAACGTCACAACCCAACTGCGCCACCACCACAACCGTCCCAACAGCCTCTACATCAACGGCAGCGCGCAGTTTTCAATTACATTGAAAGAGGAAGAGGCCCGGTAGCTTGTTCGCGTCCTTGCTAACGCGTGGACCAATGCTAGCCATCTGCTTACTTAGAGCTATAGGCCCTCGCGTTCGCAAGGGCGCGGGGGTGAACTCACATAAACGCCTGAATACCCGTCTGCGCCCGGCCGAGGATCAGCGCATGCACATCATGGGTGCCCTCATAGGTGTTCACCGTCTCCAGGTTCACCAGATGGCGGATCACGTGATACTCGTCCGAAATCCCGTTGCCGCCATGCATGTCACGGGCAAGACGAGCAATGTCCAGGGCCTTGCCGCAATTGTTCCGCTTCATCAGGGAGATGGATTCAGGCGCTCCGGTGCCGGCCTCCAATGCGCGGCCCAGCGCCAGCGCGCCTTGCAGCCCAATAGCGATTTCCGTTTGCATGTCGGCCAGCTTTTTCTGCACCAGCTGGTTAGCCGCCAGCGGCTTGCCGAACTGCTTGCGATCCATCACATAGTCCCGCGCCCGGTGCCAGCAATCTTCCGCAGCGCCCATGGCGCCCCAGCAAATGCCAAAGCGGGCCTTATTCAAACAGCCGAACGGGCCGCTCAGGCCGCGCGCGTTGGGCAGCAGGTTCTCTTCGGGCACCTCAACATCTTCCAGCACGATCTCGCCGGTCACCGAAGCTCTGAGCGAGAACTTGCCTTCAATCTTAGGCGTGGAAAATCCTTTCATGCCGCGCTCAACAATGAAGCCATGAATGCCTTCATCTTCCAGCTTGGCCCACACCACCGCCACATCGGCAATGGGCGAGTTGGAGATCCACATCTTGGCGCCATTGAGCACATACCCGCCATCCACGCGTTTGGCCCGGGTCTTCATGCTGCCGGGATCAGAACCGGCATCAGGCTCGGTGAGGCCAAAGCAGCCGACCCATTCGCCGGTCGCCAGCTTCGGCAGATATTTCTGCTTTTGAGCCTCAGAGCCATAGGCGTTGATCGGATGCATCACCAGGGAGTTCTGCACGGAGATGGCTGACCGGTATCCGGAATCCACCCGCTCAATCTCCCGGGCGATCAGGCCATAGGCCACATAGCCAAGACCGGAGCCGCCATATTCAGGATCCACCATCACACCCAACAAGCCGAGCTCACCGCATTCGTTCATGATCTCCCGGTCGAATGTTTCGTCCCGGAAGGCCTTCTGGACGCGCGGCGCCAGCTTGTCCTGGGCATAAGCCCGGACGCTGTCGCGGATCATACGCTCATCTTCTGTGAGCTGTTCCTCCAGATGCAGGGGGTCTTCCCAGTTGAAAAAAGCTTTGTCCTGAAGTTTCACAGGCTGCGAGGTGGAGACGGCCGCTTCACTCATGGCGAGGGTCCTTCAAACTGAAATGTGGATGTTGCTGCCCCGTGATAGCGCGCCTTCGCACTGATGGCCATAGGCAAACATCAGCGGGCCGCGCATGACGCGCCCGGTTCTAGCCGATCAGCGCGATCATACCACCTTGGCTGCGGCGCTCAGCCGCTGCAGTTTCTCCACTGCAAGCGACTTGCCGAGCAGGCCCAGCCCGCAGTCCGGCGCAGCCACCAGGCGTTGCCGGTCGATATGATCCAGCGCCGCTCTCAGCCGGTCGACAATCTCATCCACCTCCTCAACCCGGCTCTGTGCAATCGCAACAGCCCCGAAGATTACCGTGGAACGCTCAAAGAGTTCCAGCACGGAGAGGTCATTGTAGCAGTGGGCATCTTCAATCGAGATTTGCTGAACACTGGTGCGGTCCACGGCATCGGCCAATCGGAAGTAACAGCTCTGGTCAGCCTTATGATAATCCTCATCGTCCAGATGGTTGGGGTAGCCGCAGCACATGTGCATCACCCGCACAACTTGCGACGGAACCTTGTGGAAGCAGCGGTCCAGCGCCTCCACACCGAAGTGAAGCGCCCTATCCACCTCGCGGGCAAACAAAGGCTCGTCCACCTGAATGTAGGGGCAACCAGCATCAGCCAGGGCGCGTATCGCCATGTTCAGATTATCGGCCAAATCGAACGCCAGCTTTTGCGGATCCTCGTAATGCTCGTTCACGGTTGTATCCATGATGGTGAGCGGACCGGGCACAGTGATCTTCACCGGGTGGCTGGTGAAGCTCTGCGCGATCTCATAGTCGCGCTGCAGGAAGGCCGCGCCCTTGGCTTTGATATCCCCCCGGATCACCGGAAGCTCTGCCTCATAGGCGCCGTCACGCAGAACCCGGGCTTCGAGATTGTCAAAGTCAAAGCCGTCCAAATGACGGCAGTGATAGTGAATGTAGTTTTCCCGGCGCTGCTCGCCGTCCGACACAATATCGATGCCTGCATCCACCTGCGCTTCAACAGCCTCTTTCGTTGCGCGCACGAACAAGGCTTCGGTCTGATCATCTGCCTTGCGCATGGCGTCCGTGTAGTCACGGGTCACCTTGCCGCCCTGATCGGTCATACCGTGATCAACGGAGAACCAATCCTTGATGGGCAGGTAGTCCGGTTTGGGAAAGGCTCCCAGGCAAGTGGTTTGCAGGCTCATGGCAGTCACATTGGTCTCGAACTCATCGGAGAATTTCTGTATCAGGAATAGAACCCTCCAGCAGCAACAATCGCAACAAGGCAAGGTGATGAAGTTTATCCATGTAACGGATCCCCATCTGGTGCTTCCGGGTGAGAACCTATGGGGCAATGCTCCGTTCGAGCGTTTGGAGGCCTGCCTTCAGGACATCGCAGCTCACCATGCCGACGCCACCTTCTGCTTCATTTCCGGCGATTTGACCGACCGGGGCGAGGTGGAGGCCTACGAAGGGCTGAAGGAGCGGCTGGCCTCTTTTCCGCTGAAAACCGTTCTGATGCTGGGCAACCATGACAGCCGCGAGGGCTATTTTGAGGCCTTCCCGGATGCTCCGCGCGATGACCACGGGTTTGCCCAACAGGTGCTGGATCTGGGCAGCCGGCGTTTCGTGTTCCTGGACACGTTCAGCGAACCCCTCAATTCAGCCGGTTGGTATTGTGCTGATCGCCAAGCATGGCTGCGCGCGCAGCTAGAGAGCGCACCGGGCGAAGTGTTCATCGCCATGCACCACCCGCCCTTCGATATCGACATCAATTACATGGACCGGATCAAGCTGGAACAGCATGAGACGTTCGGCGACATCGTGGCCGCACACTCAAATGTGCGTCACATTTTCTTCGGCCACGTGCACCGGGCTGTCTTCGGGTCCTGGCGCGGAATAGCCTACTCGGCGCTGCCCGGCCTGAACCATCAAGTGCCCCTGGTGCGCGAAAGTGTGGGCGGTCCTTATTCTGATGAGCCGCCAATGTATGGGGTTGTCACCTTAAAGGAGGATCAGGTGCTAATGCATTATGATGCGTTCTGGGACCGCAAAGACCTCCCAGATCCCCCGAAACCCAAGTAGCGGTAACCCGCAACCTTGTCCCCAATCGCTCCCAAAAGGGCATATTTGTTGTTGAATTCGGGCATTAAGTTGCCGAATTGTGGTGAAAGGCTAGGCGTAGGCCTGTATGCGGCACGAAAAACAAAAGCGAAAAACCATGCGAACACATGCTAAACTCCGGCCGTGATCGTGTATTATTGGGGCCACTATGAGCGATCGGACCAGTGAACACCAACAGACCGAGGTCGCCGCGGCCTGGGCCGTGCACGCGTTTACCGCGTCCGGCGCCGTGCTCGGCTTCCTGGCGCTGGTGGCCATTCTGGAAGGAGACAAGATTGCCGCCTTCATGTGGCTAGGCCTGGCTCTGTTCGTGGACGGGATTGACGGCACCCTGGCGCGCAGGGTGCGGGTGAGCGAACTCACGCCCAAGGTGGATGGTGCCACCTTGGACAATGTGATCGACTACTTCACCTACGTGGTCGTGCCGGCCATGATGATCTATTGGTTCGGGCTCGTGCCGCCCGGCTGGGAGGTGTACTCAGCGGCCTGCGTCATGGCGGTGTCCTGCTACACCTTCGCCAACCTGGATATGAAAACCGCCGACTATTACTTCTCCGGGTTCCCGGCCCTATGGAACCTGGTGGTGCTCTATTTCCACGTGTTGCAGAGCGATCCCTGGATCAACCTGGCGGTAATCGGCATCTGCGCGGTGATGACCTTCATTCCGGTCAAGTTCGTGCACCCCTTAAGGGTGCGCAAGCTGCGCAAAATCACAATCCCGATGACTGTGTTGTGGGCGGCCACATCCTTGCGTCTGGTGCTGATACACCCGTCCACCAAGGCCGTTGAAGCCTCGCCTCTGATCTTCTGGCTCTGGGTCGGCTCGTCG
>JBCDIP010000040.1:0-11920 GCA_038748855.1 Pseudomonadota bacterium | reverse complement strand
TCCATGCCCAGCTCAGCCATATCGAGACCTGTGATCTCGGCTTCTTCGCTGACACGCAGACCCATGATCGCGTTGAGGATGAACCACACGATGCCCGAGACGACGACCACGAAGGCACCAACGATGACGATGGACATCAGCTGTACGCCGAGGTTCGCATCAGGGTTCGTCAGAACGACCGCGATAGTGCCCCAGATACCGGCGATTAGGTGAACCGGGATGGCACCCACAACATCGTCGATCTTCAGCTTGTCGAGCAGCGGCACGGTGAGGACGACGATCGCGCCACCGACACCACCGATCAGCGTCGCCATGCCCAGCGTCGGGGTCAGCGGCTCGGCCGTGATCGAGACCAGACCCGCCAGCGCGCCGTTCAGCGCCATGGTGAGGTCGACTTTGCCAAACATCGCCTGGCTCAGCAGGATTGCGACAACCACACCCCCGGCAGCCGCCGCGTTGGTGTTGGCGAAGATCCGGCTGACATCGGCCACGTCACCGATCGAGCCCATGGCAAGCTGAGAGCCGCCATTAAAGCCGAACCAGCCGAGCCACAGGATGAACGCTCCGAGCGTTGCCAGCGGCAGGTTCGAGCCCGGCATCGGGTTGACCTTGCCATCGGCGGAGAACTTACC
This sequence comes from Pseudomonadota bacterium, assembly GCA_038748855.1. GTDB lineage: Bacteria > Pseudomonadota > Alphaproteobacteria > Rhizobiales > CAJQND01 > JAAEUE01. The sequence goes on along the minus strand of JBCDIP010000040.1, from coordinate 11,288 downwards.
CTTCCGCGCACCGAGAATGATCGCGCCTGCGAGCGCTGCCCAGCCACCGACCGAGTGCACCACCGTCGAGCCCGCGAAATCCAGGAAGCCGAATTGGCTGTCGAGGAAGCCGCCGCCCCATTTCCAGGAGGCCTGGATCGGGTAGATGATCGCGGTCAGGATGAAGGTGAAGATCAGGAACGGCCAGAGTTTGATCCGCTCAGCCAGCGTGCCCGACACGATCGAGGCGGTCGCCGCACAGAACATCAACTGGAAGAAGTAATCCGACCCAGTCGAGGCGTATCCGGCATCATCGACCCCGTCGAGGCCCACACCGACGGGCTCAAGCGCCGCTGCGGTGAAGAGAATCCCGAGATAGCCGCCGGTCTCATCGGTCCCGATCGACCAAGATCCCAACGGATACATCAGGTTATAGCCGATGATGTAGTAGCCGATCGCCGCGATCGAGAAGAGCGAGATGTTCTTCGTACACTGCATGGCCACGTTCTTCGACCGCACCAGGCCCGCCTCGAGCATGCAGAAGCCCGCGGCCATGAACATCACCAGGAAGCCGCCGATCAGGAACAGCACGGTGTTCAGGATCCACACTTCCCGCGCGCCCACCTCGGGCACCGCGTCTTGCGCCAGCGCGGGGCTGGCGAGCATCAGGGCCGCCGCAGCAAGACCCCCAATTTTCATCATGTTTTTCATAGTGATACCCTCTTGATCAGAGCGCGTCTTCGTCGCGCTCGTCGGTGCGCACCCGCACCGCTTGTTCCACATCCAGGACAAAGATTTTCCCGTCGCCGATTTTGCCGGTGCGGGCGGTGGAGCTGATCGTCTCGATGATCTTCTCGACCTCGCTGTCGGCCACCACGGCCTCGATCCGGATTTTCGGCACGAAGTTCACGACGTATTCGGCGCCGCGATAGATTTCGGTGTGGCCGGACTGGCGGCCATATCCTTTGACTTCCGAGACCATCAGGCCCTGAACGCCAATCCCGGTGAGGGCCTCTCGGACCTCCTCGAGCTTGAAGGGTTTTATGACGGCGATGATTTGCTTCATTTTACTCCCCGCGAAGGACTGCAAGTGATGTGCGTCGCCGTGTCCCTTACAAGATGCGTGCCAACCTTTGAGCAGGCTCCTAACCCCCTAGAAAACCGTGGCTTTTCAATGAGTTTCAGGTCGGAACCTTAGGTTTCTGACGTATTTTTGAGCAATAATTGCGCAAATGCCTGACAATGGTCATTCGATAGTCACAGTTCTTTCCCGCGGCCTCGCTATCAGAATTCGAGACTTGGGCGCACGCCCCGTGATACATAGATGGCGGGGGATAAACGCGATGACGGAGCAGGCAGGCACCCGGTGACGACCCCGAAAAAGCCCAAAGATAAGCGCGGCAAGCCCGCGCGCGCCAAAAAGGACGATCCCGGCCGCATCGGGCGCGCCGTGCGGTTTCTTGTGCTCGGCCTCCTGCGACTTGGCTGGCGCATCGGGTGGCGAGTGAGCTTGTTGGCGGCCTTCGTGCTCGGCGGGGCGACGCTTTATTACTACTCGACCCTGCCCGAGCCCGCCGATCTCTTCGATGGGCGCGGCACGGGCTCGGTGACGCTCACCGACCGGGATGGCAATGTCTTCGCCTGGCGGGGGGAGCAATATGGCGGTGAGCTCAGGGCCGATGATGTCAGCCCCCACCTGATCCATGCGGTGATCGCGACAGAGGACAAACGTTTCTGGCACCATATTGGCATTGACCCCCGCGGGATCGCGCGGGCAATGGTCGCGAACATCCAGGCGGGGCGTCTGGTGCAGGGCGGCTCGACGCTGACCCAGCAGGTGGCCAAGAACGTCTTCCTCACAGCGGAGCGCTCGCTGGAGCGCAAACTGAAAGAGCTGCCGATGGCGCTCGCGCTCGAGTGGAAATATTCGAAGGACGAGATCCTCTCGATCTATCTCAACCGAGTCTATCTCGGAGCTGGGACCTATGGCTTCGAGGCGGCCTCCCGACGCTATTTTGGCAAGTCCGCGCGGGGGCTCAATCCGGCGGAGTCGGCGATGTTGGCAGGGCTTTTGCGGGCGCCTTCTCGCTATGCGCCGACCGCGGGGCTCGAGCGGGCGCGAGACCGGGCCGCCGTGATCGTGCGTCTGATGGAGGAGCAGGGATACCTCTCCGAGGCCCAAGTGGTTACGGCGCTGACCGCCCCCGCCTCGCTTTCTGATGCCGCGGCGGCCAAGCTTGGCGGAGCTTTCGCCGATTGGGTGATCGAGACGCTGCCGCCTTACGTCGACACCAAGGTGGATCTGACGATCGCCACGACGTTTGATGCGCGGGCCCAGCGGGCGGCAGAGGCGGGCGTCGACCGGGTCTTCGCCGAGAAGGTCAAAGAGGGCTCCGTCGCCCAGGCCGCCGTGGTGGTGATGTCGCCCGACGGCGCGGTGCGCGCGATGGTCGGCGGGCATAACGACGGCTCCGGGCGATTCAATCGGGCAACCCAAGCACTCCGCCAGACAGGCTCTGCCTTCAAACCCGTGGTCTATGCCGCGGCCCTCGAGGCCGGGATGAGCCCGCGGGATGTCATCGAGGACCGACCTCTGACCATCCGCGGATGGTCGCCGAAGAACTATAACCGGCGTTATCGCGGCCGGGTCTCCATGACGGTGGCCCTGCAAAAGTCCATCAACACCGTGCCGGTGCACATTGCCCAGTCGATCGGCAGAAAAGCGATTATCGACAATGCCCGCCTCGTTGGGCTTGACGCGGAGCTGAGATCCAACGCCTCCATGCCGCTTGGTACGAATGAGGTGACGGTGCTGGATATTACCGGCGCGTATGCAACGTTCGCCAATGGCGGGCGGCTGACCAAGCCCCACGCGGTTCTGGAAATCCGCCGGCCCAATGGGGACCTGCTGTACAGCCGCTCAAATAACGAGCGCGACACCAAGCAAGTGGTTAGTCCCGGCAAGGTCGCGGACCTCAACTATATGCTCAACCAGGTTGTTGTGGGCGGCACGGGCCGGCGCTCTGAGCTGGGCTTCACGCCCCAAGCTGGCAAAACGGGCACCACCCAAGGCTATCGCGACGCCTGGTTCATCGGTTTTACCGCGCATTACGCGACGGGCGTCTGGTACGGAAATGATGACTTTACCCCGACCAACAGACTGACCGGCGGCAACCTGCCGGCCATGACCTGGAAGGAGGTGATGAGCAAGGCTTTGGAAACCCAGGTTGCCCAAGCACTGCCTGGCGTTCCGCTAGACGGTCGCTACGCGCGCTTCACCGGCAACAATGATGTTCAGATCCCGATTGCCGCGGCCTCCACTGAGCAAACCGATCAGGGCGGTGAGGTCACCATCATCACCTCGCCGGAGCGCAAACAGGGCGGCGTGGCCAACACGGTGCGTCAGATTTTCAATATTTTTGAAAATCAGAAGCAAAAGAACCGCGTTCGCCAGGTGCGTACCGTGACTGTTGAGACCCGCCAGAAACGGCGCGAGCAGCGCATTGAACGGCGCAAGCAGCGTAATCAGCAGACCCGTGCTCAACAGCGTCTGCTCAACAATGACAGTCGTCGTTAGGACCGACTTGTAAGTGGCGTTATGACTCCCATCATCCGGATCACAGTTTTCGCCCTGGTGGGTTGTGCTATTGGCTACTTCTCCGCGCATTACGTGATCTCCGGCCAGGTGGGCGATCTCACCTTGCAAAGCGGCTCCTGGAAGCTTTGGAAGAAGGCCGGTCATCCGGATGCTGATCCCTACACCAAGGCCCACTTTTCGCTGCGCCGGGAGTTGCCGCTCAGCAGCTTTGAACAGATGACGTTCAGTGCCGATACCGACTTCAACGGTGGGCCTTTGAGTTCAGTGTGCAGCTACACGTTGGCCAGCGCGCCTTTACCGGCCCGCGCGTGGGGGATGGCCATTGCGCCGCGCGGCGATGCAGAACTCAGCTATATCTCTAAACGCAGGTCCTTCAACGCCAACAATATCGTGCGCGACCCACAGGGCAATTTCGAGATCATCCTGTCCGACAGCGCCCGGCCTGGCAATTGGCTTCCCTTGCCGGCCGATGGCGCTGAGTTCAAGCTGGTGCTAACCCTGATCAATGCAGACCGCAAGATTATTGAAGAACCCGGCTCAATGAAGCTTCCGGAGATCCGTCTGGAGGCCTGCAGATGAAGCGCTTTTTGTTCTGGAGCACGGCCATGGTGCTGCTGGCCGCAGCCACGCATATCGTGACGTCTGTGTTTTTCCCCAGACTGGAGCGCGAAGACACGGTGGCCGCTCTCATGTCGGCCTCTGAGACCAACACTCTGACGGTTCTGGACGATGAGACCAAGCTGAAGGAGATATTGCGCGGTGTGCCGCCGGACATGGCCTTTGCCATTTGTCCGTATGATATTAGCGAGCGCCCGATTGCCATTTCCGCTCCCTTGCCGGATACCTATTGGGCGGTGAGCATTTTTGAGCCCAGCGGCCGTAACATCTACACCCTCAACGACACCCAGGTGGGGACAAACCAATTCGCTGCCCTGATTGTCCAGGGTGAAGCGAAAACGGCCGCGGAAGAAGATACCTCCCAGCGCCAGGGGGGCGGCATTGTTATTCACACCACGCAAGCGCAAGGCGTTGTGGTGATCCGCTCACTGATACCCGACCTGGCTTCGCGCAAGCGCGCCCATGAACTCCTGGCGGAAACCGAGTGCAAACCTTCCCTCACAACGGCGACGGCGGGGTAGGGAGCTTTTGCTGGTCTAGGGCGCAATCAGTTTGGGAAGAGCGTCTTCGAGGGCTGACACGGCAGATCTGGTCTTTGCTCCCAGCTTCACAAGGGCCGGCACTTGCCAGGGCCGCCGCACCAGCGAGCCGATCAGCTGCGCAATAACAAGGCGTCCCCGCTGGTCCATGGCTTCGGCAGCCGGGGGCAGAGTGGTGGCTGCATCATCTGCAACGGCGCGCAGTACAAGGAACGGCAATCCCGCGTCGTTGGCGGCAATGGCAATTTCGGCGCTCTCCATGTCCGCTGCCTGCGCTCGGCTCTTCTGAAAGGCGGCTTGCTTTGCCTCTTTGGTGGTGATCAGGCGGGCGCCTGACAAAAGCGGGCCCTCCGCCACAGTCCGCTCAGCGCCCAACCGGCCAAGAAGCTGGGCGCGCCAGCTCTCGTGCACAGCCAACGGTTCGCCGGTTCCACCCAAAACGATGCGGGGAACCAGCAGGGTGCCGGCCTGGAGCGCGGGGTCAAGGCCACCTGCCAGGCCGAAGCTCACCACCCCTTCCACCCCGATGTCGGCCATCTCCTGAGTCGCAGCGCCGGCCCCAGCGCCGCCCATGCCGATGCAGCGAACTTCAGGCGCATCAGCGCCCCAGTTCATGTTTTTGGAAACCTTCCGAACCAGATCAGCTTCAAATGCCAGTCCGGTGAGAATACCGATGCGCCCAGCCATCGCCCTTTGTGCTTTGTGTGGCGCCCTTGTGGATCAGGCGGGCAGAGTTACATGCCCCACCTGACTTTGCCGGAATTGGTCCGCTTCAAGTTGCGGTAACGCGCCAGGGCCCACGTGGGGAAGAACGCGCTATAGCCATGATAGCGCAGATAAAACACCCGCGGAAAGCCCACAGCTGTATACCACGGCTCTTCCCAGCGCCCATCTTCGCGTGGATGGTCCTTCAGATAGCTGATCCCGCGAGCAACGGCGGGGTGGTTGGTTTCGCCGGCCGCCATCAATCCGAGCACGGCCCAGGAGGTCTGAGATGGTGTGCTGGCTTTGGCTTCTGAGCGGCGTTCCTGCCAGTAGGTTGCGCCATCTTCGCCCCAGCCGCCATCTTTGCGCTGGTGGGACAGGAGCCACTTTACAGACTTCTGCACGTATGGTGCCTGCATGTCCTCGCCTGCCGCGTTGAGCGCACACAGAACAGACCAAGTTCCATAGACATAGTTCGTGCCCCAGCGGCCGAACCAGGAGCCGTCCTCTTCCTGTTCGACTTTCAGAAACTCGATGGCCCGGGCCATGGTGGGATGGTTGATCTCCAGGCCCACCTGCGCCAGGAACGACAGGCAGCGTGCGGTCACGTCGGCCGTGGGCGGGTCCAAAAGCGCGCCATGGTCGGCAAACGGAATGGAGTTCAGGAAATCGGCATTATTGTCGATATCGAACGCGCCCCAGCCGCCATTGGTGCTCTGCATACCTTCAATCCACGTCACCGCCTTGCTGATTTCTTTGGCATAGCGTTGAGGATCTGCGCGGTGGAGCAGCATACCCACCACAGCGGTGTCGTCCACGTCCGGGTAGTGGTCATTGCGGTACTGGAACGCCCAGCCGCCCGGCTCAACGTCCGGGGCGTTGACGGCCCAGTCCCCTTTCACATCGGTGATCTGCAGTTTTGCCAGCCAGTCGCAAGCGGCCAGCAGCGTTTTTGGATCATCCCCATGCTGATCGGCCTCAGCCAAGGCGTGCGCGGCAAGCGCGGTGTCCCAGACCGGAGATTTGCACGGTTCGCAATAGCGCTGGGTGGCCCCGGTGGTGGGGGATATGGTTGCTTCAGTGAGCAGGTTCTTGGTCGACGCGCGGGCGATCTTATACTCTTCGCTCTCAGGGTCGATCCCCAACGCGGTGAATGCCATGACCGTGTTGGCCATGGCCGGAAAAATGGCGCCCAAGCCGTCCACACCATTCAGCCGGGGCTTGATGAAATCCAGCGCCGCTTGGATGGCCCGCGCGCGGTTGCGCTTTGGAAAGTGGGGCTCCACCACCTGCAACACTTTGTCGAGCTTTAAGAAGAACTCGCCCCATTTGTTGCCCGTGGGATTGATGTGCCATTTCTTGATCACGTTGGGCGCAGTGCAAAACAGCTCCTGGCAATCCACGCCATTGGGGTTCACCGCCTTTGGTTTCAGTGCGGCTACGATCAGGAGCGGCGCGATTACGGTGCGCGACCAATAGGAGAACTTCCACATGTTGACCGGGAACCAACGCGGCATCAACATCAGTTCGGCCGGCATGGCCGGAACCGCACGCCAGGGCACCTGGCCGAAAAGGGCCAAGGCATAGCGGCAGAATACGTTGGCTGTCTCCGCTCCGCCGTGATGCAAAATGGCTTCGCGGGCGCGCAGCATGTGGGCCGCTTCCGGGTCATCGCCCACCAGCTTCAGCGCATAATAGGCCTTCACAGAGGCAGAGATGTTAAAATCGCCGTCGTAAAACAGAGACCAGCCGCCGTGGCGGTCTGATTGCAGATTGCGCAGATATTCCGCGATCTCTGCTTCCGTGTCCGGCTCAAGCTCGCCCAGAAAATGGTTGAGGAAGATGTATTCCGACGGGATTGTGGCATCAGCTTCCAGCTCGAAAACGATATGCCCATCCTCATGCTGCAAGTCTTTCAGCGAGCCCGAGGTCTCGGCCACAATGTGGTCCAGTTCGAACGGGGAGGGTGCCGCCAAATTCTCGTTGGCAGGTTCGCGCGCCACGTCAGACACTGAGGAGATCTCTCCTGGACCACTTGGATGATAAGCTGAAGTCATAGCCCGTCCCAAAACACCAATGTTGCATGCGCCTCAAGTGGCGCCTTTGTCAACGTTGGCTGTGAAGAATAATGATCACCTTCTAGTTAGAGATTGTGACCATCTGCTGGCACTTGTGTTTCAATCCTTCGACTTTACCTCAACTCTTGGCAAGATGGTTAAGGCCGTCAGCCAGGGCCTCATCCAGTATGGAAAGGCCGCGGTCCAACTCGTCCTCGCTCACGGTGAGGGGCGGCGCAATGCGCCAAACGGAGCCACGTTCCGGCCGCCGGCGGATGTTCATGGAGAGCCCCAGTTCAAAGCAGCGCTGGGTTGTGACCGATCCCAATTCATGGTGCGCCTCGCGGCTCTCGCGGTCTTTCACCAGCTCAACACCAAGCAGAAGGCCGGCGCCCCGCACATCGCCAATCACCTCGTATTTCTGTTGTAGCGATTTAAGACCGGCACGCAAGTAGGCGCCGCGCTCCGTTGCCCGGTTCAGGAGATCCTCCCGTTCGATGGTCTCCATAACCGCCAGGCCTGCAGCCGCCGGCATGGGATCTGAGACGTGGCTGGTATAGTAGGTGAACCCGGCTTTGTGCGCCTTTTCCTCAATCTCATCGGAGGTCAGGGTGGCGGCCAATGGAATGCCGCCGCCCAGGGTTTTAGAGACCGCCATGATGTCTGGCACCACACCCCACTTTGTGGCTGCGAACTTGGTGCCCAGCCGACCGAACGCGGTTTGCGCCTCGTCGAACACCAAGAGCATGCCGCGATCGTCGCAGGCCTTGCGCAAAGCGTCCAAATAGCCATCAGGCGGCATAATGATGCCTCCGGCAGAGATCACCGGTTCAGCAATCAGCGCAGCCGGCGCGCCGTCCGATGCCATGTCGAACATCTTCAGGCCGATCTTCAGGCACGTCAGATCGCACGTGTCGCGGCAATGGGTGACAGGGCAGCGGTAGGCATTGGGCTCCGGCAGAACATGATTTCCGGGCACCTTGGGGCCGTAACCGCGCCGGTCGCTGGCAAACGATGCGGCGGCCGAGGCGCCGGTGGTGCCGTGCCAGGACCCGCCAAGGCCGATGACCTCATAGCCCCCGGTTGCGAGCTTGGCCATGCGCAGGGCCGCTTCGTTGGATTCAGACCCTGTGTTCACAAACAAGGACTTGCGCAAGGGCGCTGGCAACCATTCTTCCAGTTTCCGGGCCAGTTTTACGACGGTCTCCGGCACCATACCGGAGAACATGTGGAGTGCACTGTCGCAACTCTCATTGATGGCTTTCACAATGGCCGGATGGTTGTGGCCGATGGTGGAGCACATCTGGCCGGAGGTGAAGTCCAGGATCTCCCGGCCCTCGTCGTCGGTCACCACTGTGCCTTTGGCGTTACGGAAGAGGTTGGGGAAGGTGTCTCCGCCGTAACGGATCATCAGGTCCTTGGCAGCGTCGCGAAGTGTTTGGTCCATGAAACGTGGCTCCTTATGGTCATCTTCAGATTGGCGCCAGAAGATTGCAAGGGCTATGGTTCAGAACGCGAAAGATCTCGGAGAGGAGCCTAAGCCCCATGAAAATCGATGGTGGGTGTCATTGCGGCGCGATTGCCTATGAAGCTGAGCTGGATTTGGACCGCGTGGCCATCTGCCACTGTTCCGACTGCCAATCCCTATCCGGCTCCGTTTATCGCACCGTGGCTATAGTGGCCGGGGACACGTTCGAGATCACCAAGGGGCGCCCGAAAGAGTATGTGAAGGTGGGCGACAGCGGCAACCGCCGCATCCAGGCCTTCTGCGGCCAGTGCGGTTCGGCTCTCTATGCTACCGATGTGAGCGGCAGTCCCGCTGCCTATAACTTGCGCGTGGGCACCATACGCCAGAGGGCCGAGCTGGTGCCTAAGATGGAGTTTTTCTGCCGCTCGGCCATGCCCTGGCTGCCTGAGGTCTCAAACACCGTGAAGTTTGACGGGCCGCCGAAATAGGGCGAGGCGCGTTACGCGGCCACCGCGCCAAAGCGTTCCACTTGCGCAATCCAGCTCTCCACCATACCGGGCTTAGGGTGGCTTGCGCCTGAGAAGTGCGTGAAGCGGGCCGGTTTGATGCCCACGAACCCTAGGATCTGGTTGCGCAGCTGGCGCAGCATGGCGTGGCCGTAGATCCAGCGCTGGAACCAGTTTGGCGTGTCGGACGTCATGATGACCCGGCCCGTGCGGCCGGAGAGCATGGGCGTCGGCATGCCCATCCAATTCGTTGTGCGGGTGTCGAACGTGCGCCCGGGGATCAGGGCTCGGTCGAATAAGCCCTTCAGTTTGGCCGGCAGCCCGCCCCACCACATAGGCGTGGTGAGCACCAGATGCTCGCTCCACTCAAGATCGTCCAGTACCTGCTGCAGCTCCGCCTCAAGCGGCTTGAAGTTGTCATAGCCGCCAAACTCGAAGTCCAGATCAAACTCCAGATCGCTCAGATGGGTGAGGCGAACCTCGTGGCCTGCCTGACGGGCAGATGCCGCGTACGCCTCTGCCAGTGTGCGGTTGAGAGAGCTTTCGGCAGGGTGGCCGTTCAGAACGTAGACGCGTTTGGGTGTCATTGCTTTTCTCCTTAAAATGACCGTGGTCAGTTTATTAATCGCAAAAATGACCGTGGTCAATAAAAAATTTGACCGAGGTCACTTTTTTTGCGAAAAGCTCTTCATGGCCCGTGCTGTTCAAAAGAGAACCTTGGAAACCAGAGCCCGCCTGATCGCGGCGGCAGAGGAGATTATTGCCCGCGTAGGGTTTGAAGCCCTGCGGGTGGAGGAGGTGGTGCTGAAAGCTGGTACCGCCAAGGGGACGTTCTTTGCCCATTTCAAGGACAAGGATGCGCTGATGGACCTCATCATCGGCGCCCGCATGGAAGAGCACCTGAACGCGCTTCGTGCAGGCCCAACGCCGCACACGCCTGATCAGTTGGCTGATGCCCTGATGCCGCTCTGTGCGTTCATGACATCCGAGCGCTATGTGTTCGATCTTATCTTGCGTTACTCAGGCGCAACAGCGGTTGAGGAGATTGGCGCCATTGCCGCCACGTTCGGCCAGCAGATGGAGATCTTCACCACCTGGGCCACTGAAGCCCGGTTCCGCGAGGACATCTCTCCAGACTTGCAGGCCGAAGGTATGCAGGCCTTCATGATCCAAGCCATGGCGGCCAAGTTTTGCGCGCTCCACAATGCGCAATCCATAAAAGACCGCCTGGTGCCTTACCTGGAGGCCTGGTTTAGGCCGCGCGCCTGATGTAACGAATTGCAAGAAATGGCTTGGAACTTGGCCCATTTATACTCATGATGGTCTAAACGGACCCAAGAAGACCAAGGAGGCTAGAATGGGATTGTTTGACTTTGTGAAAGCAGCCGGTAAAGCGCTTGGCATTGGCAGCGAAGAGGAAACGCCGTCTGCTGACGCGCTGAAGAAAGAGCTGGACTCCCATGATCTGGGCACCGAAGGCGTTGAGGTTGAGGTGAAAGGCGACACTGCCGTGATCAAAGGTGATGTGGCTGATCAGTCGATCTTCGAGAAAGCGGTCATTGCCGTGGGCAACTCGCTCGGCATCTCCAAGGTTGAGGCTTCTGAAGTGAAAGTGGGCGGCAGCGATGCAGCCGATCCGCACCTGCACACAGTGGTCAAAGGTGACACGCTCTGGGCCATCGCCGAGAAGGCCTACGGCAAGGGCGGTGGACCCAAGTACAACAAGATCTTTGAAGCCAACCGGCCCATGCTGACCCACCCGGACAAGATCTATCCCGGTCAGGTGCTGCGCATTCCGCCGGAATAAGCACTTAGTGC
>JBCDIP010000039.1:0-11988 GCA_038748855.1 Pseudomonadota bacterium | reverse complement strand
GCTCGCTCAAAGGAAAGATGGGTTTGACGCGCCGGCTCCAGGCGGCCTGCGAAGCGTTCCGTGATGGCGTAGCTGTCGGCCAACACGATTGGCTTTGTGTTGACGCTCACCGGCGGATTTGCCTGAGGCGGCACTTCCGCATTGGCCCGCATATGCAAGGCCGCCGTGCCGGCCACCATGAGCCCGACGAAGGTGAGCGCGGTTCCGCTCATCAAAATCCATTTTAAGACCCGGCCTTGCGCTTTAGGGGCGTTGTCCGTTACTTGGTCCTTGGCCATCTTTTTAATCCTTTGAGTGGCTCACATCTTGTATGTTAGTGCGGCTAACATATGTTAGAGGCGTTAACATTGCAAGGGAAAGTTAACCGCGCTAACATTATCGTTACGCCCGATTTGAGATTTTGGATGAATATGAGCACCGCTTCTGCGCAAGAAACTTCAAACCTGAAGGGCAAGTATCACCATGGTGATCTGCGCCAGACGCTGATTGCTGCCTCCTATGATCTGGTGAACGCGCAGGGAGCTGATGCCTTCTCTTTGGCCGATGCGTGTCGGCTGGCCAATGTCTCCACAGCCGCGCCTTACAGGCATTTCAAAGACCGTGATGAGATTCTGGCTGAGGTCACCGCCAGGGGTTTTGAGGCCATGACCGCAAAAGCGGTGGAGGCCGTGGAGGCGGCCGGGGAAGGCACGCTTGACGGCATCACTGCCATGGGCCAGGCCTATATCGACTTTGCAACGGCTGAAGAGGGCGTGTTCCGGCTGATGTTCGGCGGTGCGCCGGCGCTTGAAGATTCTGAGATGGTGATGGAGATGGGCAACAATTGCTTTGGCTATCTTATTCAGCAGATCACGGCCTACTGCAGTGCCAATGGGCTGGAACAAGATGCCGATGCGGTGGCCGTGAAGATGTGGACGTTCGTCCATGGCGCTTCCGCTCTTCTGATGGATCAGAAGTACGAAAAGGTGACTCCGGGCCTTGATGTGAAGCGCATGATCGCCGAGGCCGTGCCCTTGCTCATGACCAAGCCAGGCTAGCGGTAGGCGTAGTCCTCTCTCTGCAAGGTGAGGTTGGGAGAGTAGTGCGGGTCGTTGATGAGCGCCTCGCCCCATTTGGCTTTCATATGAGCCCGCTCAGCAGCAAATCTCTCTTCGTTCTCCGGTGTCTCTTCTGCGCCCCTGGAATGGCTCTCCTTGTGATAGAGCTCCGCATGGGGCGTCCACACATTGCGGTAGCCCAGCCGCGCCACGGTGAGGCAGAAGTCCACATCGTTGAAGGCAACGGCAAGGCTCTCCTCATCAAGGCCGCCCGCCTCCTCATAGACGGACTTCCGCACGGCCAAGCACGCGCCAGTGACCGCTGAGACGGTGCGCACAACGCGCAGATGACCGAAATAGCCCGAAGCCGCCCGGGCGGCCCCTTTCTGCCCGTGGCCGGCCACACCACCGAGCCCGAGCACCACGCCGGCATGCTGAACCGTGTCATCAGGATAGTAGAGTTTGGCGCCGACACAGCCGATCTCCGGCTGCGCCGCCCAGGCCACCATTTGGGTCAGCCAGTCCGGCGAGATCACCTCCACATCATTGTTGAGGAGCACCACGATCGCGCCCTGAACATGATCGACAGCGAAATTGTTGATGGCGGAGAAGTTGAACTCAGCCTCAAACGGCAGAACGGACACGTTTTCTCGTTCGGCGCTCTTGCCGAGATAGGCCACGGTTTGCGGATCGGAGGACCCGTTATCAACGATGACGATTTCAAAGTTGCTGTAAGATGTCTTCTCAAGAATAGAGGTCACGCACGGACGCAGCACATCCAACCCGTCTCTGGTGGGAATGATGATGCTCACCAAGGGTTCCGGTTCGGGCACCTTGGGGCGCGTGTGGTAGAAGATGGATCCCTCCACCGCTGAGGTCTCATAGGCCAACCCCGTGCGCTCAATGTGCGCGCTTAACGCCTTGAGGGCTGCCTTTGAGGTGTAGTCCTTTTCACCTGAACTGAGCGCGGCTGACCCCTCAGCCATACGCCAGTGATAGAGGATCTTGGGAATGTGGATGATGTTGGCCGGATAAGTCTGCTCCACCACCCGAAGATAAAGATCATAATCTTGTGCGCCCTCAAAGCCCTCGCGCCAGCCTCCGACCTGACGCACCATGCTGGCGCGGATGGCTGTGAGGTGGTTGAGATAGTTCTGGCAGCGAAAGAGTTCGGGCGAGAACTGCGGCTTGAAATAGGGCTCTGAGCGGTTGCCGGCCAGATCGATCTTGTCCTCATCACTGTAGATCAGCTGGGCGTTGGGCGAGCGGCCAATGGCCAGCGCCACCTCCGCCAGGGCGTGCTCGGCCAGCGTGTCGTCATGATCGAGCAACACCACCCAAGTGCCGGTGGCGAGATGCTTGAAGGCGGTGTTGGTGGCCGCTGCGATGTGGCCGTTCTCCGGGCGGAAGACCAGCTTGACGCGCTTATCCTTTGCGGCCCACCCCTCCAACGTGCGGCGCACATGGGGCGCGGTGGACCCATCATCGGCAATGCACAGTTCCCAATGGGGATAGATCTGATCAACGACCGACCGGATCGCATGATCCAACAACTCAGCGGGCGTGTTGAACACCGGCATGAGCACGCTGAAGAGCGGTGCACTCTCCAGGGCCTCCACTGCGGTTCTCAGGCCTGCCGCATCGCGCGCCGGATTGTAGTCATATTGCTCCATCCAGCGGGCATAGTCTTCTTTGCGCCGCGCCTTGCCCCCTCCCTTTGACCGCTTGAAGGGGTGAAGGAACACCAGCCGCGTGCCGTCCGCTTGCCGGCGTGCCTTGACGGCGAAGAGAGAACGTCCCAGAAGCGTGCGCGCTGCAAGCTGGCCGCAATAGGCCAGCACACCTGCGGGCCCAAGCGCTGCATGCTCAATCCGGTCGAACTCGAAGGAATGCTCTGAGGCGCCGGGAGTGAGGCGCAGGCCCGCCACGCTCTTTGCGGTGCGCACCAGCACCTCATGCGCGCCGTCGCTGGTGGGCCCCATGGGCAGCGCGCTTGCCTCCGAGAACCCATCGCCCCAGTCAAGCACCAGCCGCGGCCGAAGACTGGCCGTGGACGCCGGTTGCAGACGGAAAAGATGCCAGCCGGGCTTTAAGGGGTGCGGGAAGCTGATCTCGCACACGGCGCTCTCCAGCTCTCCGGCAAAGCGGAACGTGGCATGGGGGCGGAGGTCGACGCGGCGCATCTGGCAGCCTTGGGTGATGTGCGGGGCACGAGTGCTTGTGTGTTATCGGGCCTCGCGCTTCGGATCAAGCCGGCGCCTAGCAAGCGGCACAGATGCGCGTCCCTGCGAAAGCGGGGACCTTGTGAGCCAAGAGGACATTCCCAGCTATGGGCCCTCGCGTGCGCAAGGGCGCGGGAGGGCGAAGTCTAGAAGCGCAGGATGCGTAGCCAGCGGGCAATGTCCAACAGGCTCATCAAGGCTGCGGCCACATATGTGAAGGCGGCCGCTTTAAGGATCTTGCGGGCGGCAGGCAGATCCTCCTTCGGGATGAAGCGGCCTTTCTCAAGGATCGGCAAGGCGCGCTTGAAGCTGGCGTCAAACTCTACCGGCAACGTTACTGCATGGGCCAGAGCGCTGGTGGCCAGCAGCGCCAGTCCGGCGACCACCTCCAAGATGATGATTGAGGGCATGCGCGTCAGCACCGCGATGAAGGGCGTTGCGAGCAGCACCATGCTGCCCACCCGCTGGATCACGTGCACCGCGCCGGCCATTCGGGTGCGCAGTTTCAAGGGGGCATAGCCGTGCGCATCCTGCAAGGCATGGGCAACTTCATGAGTGGCCACCGCAACGGCGGTCAGGGAGCGGCCATCATGGTTGGCCTGGCTGAGGCGCACCGCTTTATCGCTTGGGTCATAATGATCGCCTTCCTGGCTGATCTCTACGGTGACGTTCTCAAGCCCGGCCTCAGCCAACAGATGACTGGCGAGCTCGCCCCCGGTGCCCGGAAAGTCGGGCCGGTCGTGATTGTGCTGCTCCATCACCCGTTTCACCCACATACTGGGCAGAAAGACGATGGCCACCACGAGGATGCCAAGGATCGCGTAAATCATCACAGTTATGTAGTGTGCTGAGCAGCCAATTCCAAAAGTAACCGTTGCGGACCAGGGGACAATGCCAGCAGATCAACACACGGAACGCCGATGACCACTCGTCAGGACCGCACAGGTCTCGGCATCGCCATCATTCTGGGCTCGGTCCTCACCATGGCGTTCGCGGATGCCGTGGTGAAACTGGTGAGCGCGAACATTACCGTCTGGCAGGTGTTTGTGGCCCGCTCCCTGGTGGCCATCCCCTTGTTGGCCGGCCTTTGGGGTTTGAGCGGCACCGGTTTCACCCTCAAGGCGCCGAAGTGGACCTTTTTGCGCAGCGCCCTTCTGCTGCTGACATGGCTCGCCCTTTACGCCTCGTTCCCGGTGCTTGATCTGTCCGTGGCGGCGGTCGCGGTCTACACCAATCCCATCATGATCGCCCTCCTGTCGGCCCTGTTGATCGGCGAGCCGGTGAACGCGCGCCAGTGGGGCGGCGTTCTTTTGGGATTTGCCGGTGTGGTCGCCATCCTCAAGCCCGGCACCGAGGCCTTCTCCTGGTTCACCCTATTGCCGCTTATGGGGGCCGGTTTCTATGCGCTGGCCATGGTGCTAACGCGCAGCAAATGCCAGGACGAGGCCCCGCTGGCCCTGGCGATCAGCTTGCATGGCGCCTTCTTGATCACCGGTCTCATCGCCACGGCAGCGCTGGCGCTCATAGGACTGAACGCTGAGACCAAGGCCGCTTTTCCGTTCCTCTTCGGGGACTGGGCGCCCATGGGCCCGCGGGAATGGGGCTTGATGGCGCTCATCGGGGCCCTGTCTGCTGCCTACTTCATCGGGGTAGCGAAGGCCTACCAAATCGCCCCGCCGCCGGTGATTGCCACGTTTGATTACGCCTATCTGGTGTCAGCGGCGCTCTGGGGCTTTGTGTTCTTTGCCGAGACGCCTGATCTTCTGACCGTGGCCGGCATGGTGCTGATCACCGCAGCCGGCGTTCTGGTGGCCGCGCGGACTTAAGGTTTGGGCGTGTAGCTGATCAGCTCTCTTTTGGAGAGCAACTGGCCCCAGGAGCGGTTATAGGGGTGGACAAAGCGCGTGCTCTCATCGCCGCGGGTCAGGGGCCGGCCCTCATTGTGCCACTGGAAGATACCGCCTGTGAGATTGTAGATCTTCGTGTCGCCTTCGCGCTTCAACACACGGGCAAGGCGCGCCGCCAAGGCCGATGAGCGCACCCCGACGGAGCAATAAACCAGGATGGTCTTGCCGGCGATGCGGTCTGCATGCTTGCGCATAAACTCCGCAGGGCGCGTGTCCGGATCGATGCGGATGGCATTGCTGAGGTGGCTGACGGCAAACTCGCCCTTTTCGCGCACGTCGAAGATGATGATATCGTCAGCATCGAACGCCTTCAGGTCCTGCGCCTGGAGATGCTTGACCGTTTGGAACCGGTCTTTCACATCTGCATGAACTGAAGCGAGCGTGCGGTCTTCAGCGGGCGCAGCGGTGGAGACTACCGCGATCGTTGTGGCGGCCAACAGGGCAAGATAGAGTCGTTTGATCTTCATGCCCTCCCCTCGCACGTGTGGCTCTGCACGGTCAAATAAACCTCCGGTGATCCTTCAGTGTTTGCTAGTCCGATAAGAGGGTGCCGGTTCGGCCTTCCACCGGGGTGGTGCCGAAGATCTTGCCAATGTCTTGTCCCGGGCGGGCGAGCTTTTCCAGGCTGCGTGTGAAGAAGCGCCCTGAGGTCTCCGCCAGCACCGGCGTGCGGGCGCCTTCTGCGCCAAGGGCCGACACATCAACAATCTCCGCCACCAGATCGCCGGCCTCTACCATGGTCCCAAGCGGCTTTTTGTAAGCGACGATGCCCGGCGCCGTGGCCCACACAAAGACGGTTTGTTCAAACGGGGCCGCCGCCCCTTTGAACGCAGGCTGTGGGCCCGGATCGCCCGAGATACAGCCACGCCGCTGCAGGAAGCGGAAGAGGCCTTCGGCATCTTGGCTTGCCAGATCATCGCTCACATCATGGAGCCCCCTCAGCTCCACCACCGCGCTGAGCGGCACCTCCACAGGATGTGCCTCATGAACGCTCACGTAAGGGGCCGCTATTGTTTCCTCAAACGGATTGTTGCCCGAAGCCCGGGCCAACATGACCACCTCAATGCCAAGCTCGGCCGCCAAGTCTTCTGCCCCTGGCCAATTCAGCGGATCAATGAACAGATGCATCTCCGCATCAGAATCGGTGTGGAGGTCCAGGATAATGTCTGCATCAAACGCGAGCTTTTGCAGCTGCACATGCAGCTCATCAATGGCAAAGCGTGGGTCTATGGCCTCCAGCGCCTCGGCAATGGCGCTGCGCACGATTTTCGTGTTTTCCGCCGCATTGTGCCCGAACGCCCCTTCCACGCGCTCCAGAACCGCCTGGCTGGTGTCAAAGAAGCCGCGGTTGAAGTTGCCGCCGGTTTCCATGTCATGGCGGCCGAAATGGTCGGCACTCAGGACTTGCGACAGGCCTATCGGGTTTGCGATGGGCACCAGCACAATCTCGCCTGTAATTGCGCCAGCCTCATCTGCCGCCTTCAGCTTGTCGGCTAGATGATGGGCCGTTAAGGGGGCGGCCAGCTCGTTGGCGTGGATGCCGGCCTGCACGTACACTTTAGGCCGCGCACCTGGCTGGCCGAAGCGGTGGACAGTAAGGCTGCGGTGGTCATTCAGGCTGACGTTTCGCAAAGGGATTTGTTCTGTGCTGGCCATGGGGTCCTTGTCTCTATCTTCACCGCCGTTAGTGCGTCTGCAGCCAAGCTGCCGACTTTTCTATCGAAACGGTCATGATGTTCCTTGTGTTCTCTGGTAGGCTAACGGCCACTGTGTTTCAGGGAGATGCGAGATGGCAAGACCAGAATATAGAAGTGCATTGATTGTGGGCGCGGGCAGCGGACTTTCGGCCTCTTTTGCGCGGCTGTGTGCGGGCGAAGGCTGGACTCTGTCGCTTGCGGCGCGCACGCCCAACAATTTGGCCGACCTTTGTGCCCAGACCGGTGCCCAGGCCTATACCTGCGATGCGTCGGACCCAGAGAGCGTGGCCACACTCTTTGCCAAACTGGATGACGAGGGCAGCACGCCGGATGTGGTGCTGTACAACGCCTCCGGGCGAGAGCGCGGACCTTTTGTGGGGCTCGATGCGGAAGGGGTGCGCCAAGCCATTCTGGTGAGCGGCTATGGCGGGTTTCTGGTGGCGCAAGAGGCGGTGAAGCGAATGGAACCCAACAATCATGGGGCGGTGTTGTTCACTGGAGCATCGGCCTCCGTGAAGGGCTATCCCCAGTCAGCACCCTTTGCCATGGGCAAGTTTGCGCTTCGGGGTTTGGCACAATCCATGGCCCGCGAGCTGGCGCCCAAGGGCATTCATGTGGCCCACTTCGTGATCGATGGCGGCATCCGCAACCCGGACCGCCCTGAGCGGATGGACCCGGCGGACAATCCGGATTCGATGCTGTGTCCCGATGCGATAGCGGAGACCTACATGCATGTGGTGAAGCAGGATCGTTCAGCCTGGACGTGGGAGGTGGAGCTCAGGCCCTGGGTTGAGCGGTTTTAGGGCGCCGCGCCCTTGCGCACGCGAGGGCCGATAGCCGGGACCGTTTCCTTGGCTGAGAAGGTCCTCGCTTTCGCAAGGACGCGGAACTGGCGGCGACGTAAGGGAGGGCCTAAACCCGGCCAGCCGCCGCAATCTTCCCACGGACGAACGCCTCGAACGCTTCGCGCTCAGCCTCATCCTTGAACGCTGACACTGGAAGAAGCACCGACATCACCTTCGACATGCGCAGCGCCAAGGCCTCGCCGGAGCGGCCGAGGGTTTCAAACGCCGCCCACTTGTAGACCGTTTTGCGCTTGGCATATTCCACGGTGAGGCCATCATCGTCGGCCACCGCCTTCATGGGGCCCACATTGACACCGTCAAAGCTCACCAGACGGTTCACGCTGCTCTTAAGGAGGCTGATCGGCCGGCCCCTGGCACGGACCAAAGTGACAAGCAGGAAGATCAGCACCGCGGCCAGCACCCAATCGCCTACGCTGATGAACACATCGCCCCAGTCGATCCATTCGTACACAAGCTGTCTGACACGATGACCGGCAACCGCCAGTGTGGCCAGGAACACCAACCAGGTGACCCAGCCGCTCATGAAGACGGATAGCGATCCGTAACGCTCCCCCATGGTGCGGTCCACAATCGGGTCCACATGCGCCTTATGGTGGTCGAGGGTCACCTCTGTGTTCAACATGAACCGGGCCATGGCTAACCGGCCCTCTTCACATGGGCTGAAACAATGTCGCGCGCGGCTTCATAATCGCCCGACGCCAGAAGGCTGCCGGTGGGCAAAACCATCCCGTTGGTGCGGTTCAACATCAGCATGATGCCGTTGGCTGCTTCACGGAAATGGGTGAAGGCCGTCCAGCGGAGCTCATCTGTGTCCAGCGCCATTTCCACTTTGATGCCCTGATCGGTCAGGGTGTAACGCGCTGGGCCGAGGTTGAGGCCCTCGCGCAAGTCCATATCGCTGATGTCGGGCGAGCGCTTGAACGACCAGAAGAACGTCATCGCAGCGCGCTTATACGCCAACACGAAACCGGCGCCCACGCTCAGCGCAAGCCCGGAGCAGACAAGCAGGAGTTTTGTGGGATCGGCGAAAACGCCGGCAAGGCCCTGCCTCATCACCACCAGAGCAGCAGAATAGAAGAACAGTCCCATAGCCGCGATCAAGGAGAGGGCGACAAGCCACATAATGGCCGTTACCGCCCAGAGCGCCCATTTGGAGTTGAGCGGATTGGCGAGCGTCACCAGCTCCCGGTAATGGTCAGCCGTGATGTGATCCTCGAACGTCAAAGCAAGACCTCTTTGCGCAAAGAAGCCTGTGCTTAGCGCACAACCGTGAACTTTCGGTCAATAAGGTCCTATTTGCGGGGGTCCAGGTCTTTCAGCGTGGCTTCCAACGCCGTGCCCACACCGCCGAGGTACCAGGCGCCGTCCACCGGGACGATGACCCCGCTCACATAGCTCGCCTCTTCTGACGATAAGAACATGCACATGCGGGCGATATCCACGGCCTGACCGTTGCGCCGCAACGGCACTGTCTGGCGCACCCGCTCCATGCCGTCTTCGCTGGGGGCGAGCCGGCGCATGCCTTCTGTGTCTTCAATCGGACCGGGAATGACCGAGTTGATGCGGATACCCTCCGGGCCCCACTCCAGCGCCAGCACTTTGGTGATCATATCCACCCCGGCCTTGGCCGCACACACATGCACCTGGGCCACCATGGGCACGACCGCCTGAGGGGCGGAGATGTTGATGACCGAGGCCCCCGGCTTCTTCAGGTGTGGGTAGGCTGCGGTCATTACATGGTGGGTGCCCAGAACGTCGATTTCCAGAACCGCCCGGAAGCCGTTGGAGGAGATCTGGTTGGCCTTGGCCGGGAAGTTGCCCGCCGCTCCTGAGATGAGCACATCGATCTCCCCAAAGCGGTCAGCGCACGCCTGGAAGGCTGCCTTCACCGCATCATGATCGCGCACGTCGGCCGAGAGGCCGGCGGCGTCCTCGGCGCCGGCCGCCTTTATGGAGGCGACGGCCGCATCCACCTTGTCCTGGCTGCGGCTGATGACGAAGACCTTAGCGCCGGCGGCGGCAAATCCTTCGGCGATACCCAGATTGATGCCGCTGGTGCCGCCGGAGATGAAGACGGTCTTTCCTGAAAAATCAAAACTGACGGACATGGATTGCCTTTCTCTATGCCACTTGGCGGGCGATCTGGCCCATGGCGTTCACAACGATCCTGGCCGCATTTAGGGCACCGATCTCGTTCACATCGCGTTCCGGCATGAACTCCACAATGTTGAAGCCGGCAATGCGCGCTTTGGCGGCCACGCCTTCGATCATCTCGATGACCTGATAATAGGTCAGCCCGCCCGGCGCAGGGCCGAGCACGCCGGGCACCAGCGAGGGATCAAGCGCGTCCACGTCTAAGCTGATCAGCACGTTGCTGCCCGGATCGATATGGTCCATCACCTGCTTGATGCCGTCTTTGTGGATCGCGTGCGCGGAGATGAACTTGGCGCCCCAAGACACCGCATCCTCATAGTCGCCGGGGCGGGCAGAACCGATGGCGCGCTGGCCCGCCTGGATGATCTTGGTTACATGAGGTGTCTCAGAAGAACGCCGCATGGTGCTGGAGAGCCCCATCTGGACGCCGGAGACTTCTTCGCGCCAGTCAATATGCGCATCAATCTGCAGAATAGTGAGATCGCCCCTGCCCTCAAACGACTGCACCACGGGGATGGGGATGGAATCATCGCCGCCCAAAACGATGGGCACGGCCCCGCGGTCCAAAATCCAACAGATGGAATCGCGGATGCGCTTGCGGTTTGCCCGCGGTTCGTTCTCGTCATAAGCAACGTCGCCGCAATCCACCGCGCACACCTCGCCGTCCGGGAAGATGGTGCCACCCAGGTCGAAGTCGATATGCTGAATATTGTCGCCGTAATGGGCCATGATCCCACGCATGGCCGCCGGGCCGCCGGAACAATAAGGGCCGACGGAGGCATAGGGCGTGGCGCAGGGCACGCCGATCAGGGCGATCTTGGCCTCGATCTGGGTGACGTCGAAACAGGGCGGCAGACCCATGAAGGTGTCCGCTCCGCCAGCGCCGAACATGGTGCCAATATCAATGGTGTTTGCCATCCGCCTCGCCTTTCGTTTTGACGGCCAGTCTATGGCCGGCGCGGCGAAGTCTCAAGCGGCATCCATCAGCTTCACAAAGCGCTCAAACAGATAGAACGAATCCTGCGGGCCGGGAGAGGCCTCCGGGTGGTGCTGGACCGAGAAGATCGGCTTGCCGTCTACCGCCAGACCGCAATTGGTGCCGTCGAAGAGCGACACATGGGTTTGGGAGACGCCATCGGGCAGGCTTTCTGCATCCACCGCAAAGCCGTGGTTCATGGAGGTGATCTCCACCTTGCCGGTGGTGTGGTCCTGAACCGGGTGGTTTGCGCCATGGTGGCCCTGATGCATCTTCATGGTGGTGGCGCCCAACGCCAGCGCCAGCATCTGGTGGCCCAGGCAGATGCCGAAGATGGGCTTGCCGCTGGCGATCAGCTTGCGGATTTCCGGCACCGCATATTCGCCGGTGGCCGCCGGATCGCCGGGACCGTTGGACAGGAAAATCCCGTCGGGCTCCATGGCGAGGATGTCCTCAGCGCTGGTTGTGGCCGAAACCACGGTCACAGCGCAGCCCGCATCGGCCAGGCAGCGCAGGATGTTGCGCTTTGCCCCAAAGTCGACCGCCACAACTTTGTGTTTGGGCCCCTCCAGCCGGCCAAAGCCTTGAGGCCAGACCCAACCGGTTTCATCCCAATCATAGCGCTGCGCCGTGGTGACGCCGGGCACCAGGTCTTCACCCTCCATGGAGGGCAGCGCGGCTGCGCGGGCCTTGAGAGCGGGGATGTCGAACTTGCCTTCAGGATCGTGGGCGATCACAGCGTTGGGCATGCCGCCGGTGCGCACCCGGGTGGTGAGCGCGCGTGTATCAATGCCGCACAGAGCCACGATGGAGCGCGCTTTCAGCCATTCGTCAAAATGGCGCGCGGCCCGGTAGTTTGAGGGTTCGGTGATATCCGCCTTGAGGATCGCCCCGCGCACGCCTGAGGCCGCCGCCAGGTTGGTGGTTTCGATATCCTCATCATTGGCGCCCACATTGCCGATATGGGGAAAGGTGAAGGTGATGATCTGGCCGGCATAAGAGGGGTCCGTGAGGATCTCCTGATAGCCGGTCATGGCGGCATTGAAGCAGACCTCGCCCTCTGAGACCCCTTCGGCGCCCAAGCCAAATCCTTCGATCACCGTGCCGTCGGCCAGCACCAGAACGGCGG
>JBCDIP010000038.1:0-12051 GCA_038748855.1 Pseudomonadota bacterium | reverse complement strand
GATCTGGCACGCACCTGTCACGCCCACCCGACGCTGTCGGAGGCGGTCAAGGAAGCGGCCCTCGGCGTGGAAGGCCGCACGATCCATATCTGATTTACCAGACGGCGGTGACCGTGTAGCCCGCTTCGCGGATGAGGTTTACCAGACCCATCTCGCCGGGCAGATGAAGCGCCCCCACGGCAATGAACGAGCTGCCTTTCTCCAGAAGCGGCAATGAACGATCGCGCATAACAACGTTGCGCTTGTCGATCAGGTGGGTCTGGAACTCTGAATAGGCGGTCTTCAGGGTTTTGGCATCGCTGGAGTAGTAGGAGAACATGGGCTGAATAGCGCCGATCTTCCGCTGCAGATAAAGCTGGATCATGGTCTCCAGACCATCTTCTGACCGGCTCGCCAGGTGGGCTGCACCCACCAGATAGGCAACCTGCGATTTCATGGACATGGAATCCATGGCCGCCAACTGCTCGCGCAGGGTTTCAAGGCCCACAAGATCCGCATTGATCCGCTGGGCCCGCGCGCCGATGGCTTTGTCCAGGAAGGGGCGGCCCTTGGCCTTGCGCAGACGCTCGCACTTGGAGGTGGTGATCATCGACATCACCATCCAAGGCTTATATTTCAGCATCTTGAAGAAGCCGACCTTAAACCGCCGCGCGGCTTGGCGCAGGAGTTCCAGCTCCTCCTCGCTCATATAGTCGCGCAGGCTTTTGCCGTCCTGGAACTTCCAGAGCTCAGTGATTTCCTTCATGCGCTGCTTGGTCACCGAGCTGTCGAGCACATCCAGGTTTTCCAGCGCCACGATTTCCGCGCCGTTCAACGCGTTCAAAACCTCATCCGGCACATCCAGCAGCCGCTCATCGCTGAGGTGCATGGTGCCGAACAGATAGGAGACCGGATTGTCTTCGCCCTTCTCAATCTTCCACAAGAGGGCATTGCCGTTCAGCGTGCGTCCCGCCTCGCCCATAATGTTGGCAAAGGCCTTGGGGTTGTCCACTTCCAGCTGCTTCAGAAGGTCCTTGCCCTTGCAACTGGCAGCCTCTGCGCTTCCTGTGGTGGGCACCAACGTCAATGCGACAAAGGCCAGAGCGGCAAGCAGTTTGGCAACTTGGCGCATAATCATGACGGGGGTTCTCCTCCAGCTCCCTTCAGGTCCTCAAGGCCCTGATCATCTCAGAGTAATCATGATAATTCGTAAACGGGGGCGAAATTATGCGCGCGGATGGGCGCTTTCGTAGGCTTTCAACAGGTGTGCCCGATCCACTTGGGTGTAGACTTGCGTGGTGGAGAGGCTGGCATGGCCCAGCAGTTCCTGTATGGAGCGCAGGTCCGCCCCATTGCCCAAAAGATGCGTGGCAAAGGAGTGGCGCAAAGCATGGGGCGTTGCCGTGTCCGGCAGCCCCAGATAGCCCCGCAGCTTCTGCACCAACAGCTGCACATTGCGCGCATTCAACCGCTTGCCCCTGACCCCACGGAAGAGCGGCGTTCCAGCCTCCAGCGGAAACGGGCACAGCTTCATATACTCATCAATGGCGTTCCGCGCCGGCTCCAGAACCGGCACCAGGCGCACCTTGCTGCCCTTACCGGTCACACGCATCACGTCGTCGTCCGGCTTGGGCGCATGTTCTGCATCCAGATCCAACGCCTCTGAAATCCGAAGACCGCAGCCATAAAGCAGCATCAAAACGGCCGTATCCCGGCTCAAAACCCACTTGGCCACCTCATGATGTGCCGCTTCGTGGGCATCGCGCATCACCTTTTTGGCTGCCGGGACGGACAAGGGCTTGGGCACCGAATGGGGCAGTTTTGGGGTTTGAATGGCGCTGATGGCGGCATTGCTCACCAGTTCCTGCTTTTCCATGAAGTGAAAGAGCGAGCGGATGGCCGAAAGCTGGCGGGCAAGCGAGCGCGAAGACGTCCCGCCACGCCGCCGGTTTGCCAGAAACGCCCGGAAATCACTCACCTTGAGGGAGGACAGCATGGAGATCGACACCAGTGCTCCAAAATGCTGTTGCAGAAAATCGAAAAACTGCCCGCAGTCCCGCACATAGGCCTCAACCGTCTTGGCGGCCATTCGGCGTTCGGTCTCAAGATGGGTGATCCAGGCGCGCGCGGCTGCACCTGCCTGCACGTCCACCGATACCAAGGAGCGCTCCGACATAGGGTCCAAGCACCCTTAAAGGATGGATTGACCGGTTTTCTCCCAGTCAGCCAGGAATGCGTCCAGCCCCTTGTCGGTCAGAGGATGGGCGGCGAGAGCCGTCAGGATCTTAGGCGGCAAGGTCGCCACATCTGCCCCGGCCAGCGCACTGTCGCGCACATGGCCCACGGTGCGGATGGACGCGGCCAGAATCTCGGTCTCCAGTGCGTCGTAATTGTCATAAATCTCGCGGATTTCCTCGATCAGATCCATGCCATCAAGGCCAATATCATCAAGCCGGCCAATAAAGGGCGAGATGAACGTGGCGCCCGCTTTGGCCGCCAGAAGCGCCTGGGTGGAGTTGAAGCACAAGGTCACGTTGACCATCAGACCTTCGCTGCTCAATGCCTTACAGGCCTTCAGTCCGTCCATGGTGAGCGGCACCTTGACGGCCACATTCTTTGCGATCTCGGCCAGGTGCTTGCCCTGTTCAATCATCTTATCGGCCTCCAGCGCAGTCACCTCGGCGCTCACCGGGCCCGGCACGATTTCGCAGATTTCCGCGATCACTTCCTTAAAATCCCGGCCGCTTTTGGCGACCAGCGAGGGGTTTGTGGTCACCCCGTCCACCAGCCCTGTGTCGGCAAGTTCGCGGATGGCATCAACGTCAGCGGTGTCGATAAAGAACTTCATGGCAATCCTCTTCCAAAGGGGCCGGGTGGGGTCGTTTGCGGCAAACTAGCAGAATTATGGTTTCTTTTGTGTTGCATTTCCAAGACCGACCGTTCCTGGAGGTATTAAACCGCAATTTAGCCACTTAAGTTGCGTTTCGTTAACGTTCCTTAAGAGTTTCGCCATTATCCGGTCATGATGAGCGCCATATTCGCAGAGTCTGGGCCGGCAAACGGCGTGCCGTAAACGACGTGACGTGCAGATCTTTCATCAACCGAGCTAAAGGCAACTTGATGTACACGAACTGGGCCACGGCCGGACGCACCGGCGCCTTTGTCTTCTCTTTGATCTTCCTGAGCATTCTGTTCATTGCCCCGAAGGCTGAGGCAGGATCATCAGAACAGGCCATCAAGCTCGCCACGAAAGGCAAGTATCAAGCGGCCTTCTCCCGCGCCAAGGATCCGTTGGCCCGCAAAACCGTGGAATGGCTTTATCTGCGCGCCGATGCAAAAGCCCCTTACGAGCGCTTGATGACCTTCGTGCGCCGCAATCCGCGTTGGCCTTATGCCCAGACGCTGGAAAAGAAAGCTGAACGCCGCCTGATCGGCGCTTCCGTGCCGCTCGCCCGCCTGCAGGCCCATGTGGCTGAGCGCAGACCTCTTGGCCCGGAAGGGAAAATTGCCCTCGCCCGGGTGAAGCTGTCTGCCGGCGATAAGAAAACCGCCAAGCGCCTGATCCGCGAAGCCTGGTTGGACCGCAAACTCACCTCAACCGGCGAGAGGGTTGTATTGCAACGCTACAAGTCTCTGCTGAATCGCGGCGACATGGAGCGCCGCTGGGCAAGCTTCATCTATCACCGCAAGCTGGGCGGCGCACGCCGCAACGCCAACCATATTTCCCGCAGCCACGCCCAGGCCACACGCGTTGCCGGCCTGCTCTTTAAACGCCGCAAAGGCGCCGTTTCCGCCTACCGCAAACTGCCGGCCAGCGTGCGCAACACCAACGCCATGCGCTTTGCCATCACCCACTATTACCGCTGGACAGGTAAGGTCGATACGGCGCGCAAGCTGCTGGTGGGCACCAACCAGAAGGTGGCTAATCTGGGCGCTGGCGATGCCTGGTGGGTCTTGCGCCAACGGGTGGCGCGTGAGCTCCTGGGCCAGAAGACAAAGGCCAAATGGCGCGCTGCCTATCAGGTGGCCGCAGGGCACGGCTTCAACTCCGGCAAGTTCTACGCACAAGGCAACTTCCTCTCAGGCTGGATCGCGTTGCGCTATCTGAACGATCCGGCCACCGCCTATAAACACTTCTCCAAGATCCCTCCTGCCGCCAAACTGGGCAGCGAACGCTCCCGCGGTCTCTACTGGCAGGGCCGGGCTCAATTGGCGCTGGGCCGGCCGGCCGATGCCAAGAAGTCCTTTGCCGCTGCCTCCGCCTATCCCACCATGTTCTACGGCCAGTTGGCCCGCGATGCTCTGGGATATGGCAAGCGCCCCTTGCCGCTCAACATCGTCACGCCCACCGCCGCCGAAAAGGCAGCCGCACAGCGCGATGAAGTGGTGCGGGCCTTCAGGCTGATCTCGCGCGCCGGCGCCAAGCGCCATCAGCGCGGCTTCCTCTGGGCACTCAGCCGCCGCTTCACGTCCGATGGTCAGCATGCGGCCGTGGCCGGCATCATTCACACCCATGCGGGCTACGGCAACGCCTTGCGCTACGCCAAGATCGCCAGGATGCGCGGCTTTAAAATTGACAATTGGGCCTACCCCAAGAACGCCATTCCGCGCTGGAAACAGATTGGTCATCCCGTTGAAAAGGCTCTGGTGTTCGGCCTAACCCGCCAAGAGAGCGAGTTCGTGGCCTATGCCGGCAGCCATGCAGGCGCCAAGGGTCTGATGCAGATCATGCCGGGCACTGCCAAGATCATCGCCCGCAAACACCGGGTGCGCCATTCAAACGCAAAGCTGACGCGCGATCCGTCCTACAACGTGATGTTGGGTGCTGCACATTTGGGCGACCTTCTGGAGGACTATAACGGGTCCAAGGTGATGACCCTGGCGGCCTACAATGCCGGTCCCGGCAATGTGCGCAAATGGGTGGCCAAGTTTGGCGATCCTCGCTCCAAGGCGATTGACCCGATCGATTGGACGGAGTCCATCCCGTTCCAGGAAACACGCAACTATGTGAAGAAGGTTCTACAGAACGTGCAGGTGTACCGCGCCCGTTTTGGCAAGAAGAAGCCGCGCAGCCTCCTGGCAGACTTACACCTGGGCAGCCTTCACACGGGCTCGGTGAAGAAGACGAAGAGCACCTGTGGTGGTGCAGTGTCGATTGCCAGTTTGATCGTGCAGTGTTGATCCCCGCATCCGCGTCCTTGCGAACGCGAGGACCTTCTCGGCCAAGGGAAAAGTGCGAGCCATGGGCCCTCGCGTTCGCAAGGGCGCGGGGTTAAATTCTAGCCCCCGTCATATGCCCGCGACCCCGAATTCCGGTGCCACGTCCGGAACAGGTGCCGCTTGAGCGCCGGGTCGGGATTGTCATGGAACTCACTGCGATAGTGCCCAAGATGCCGGTTGTTAAGATACTGCATCTGGCCGCGCTCAATGGGCGCCTCGTACCAAAGGTCGTCCGAACGCGAGATGCGCTCCACCGCCTCTAGCGCGGCAGCCAGCGTCTCATCCATCTCCACGCCGGCCACCTTGTAGCCATTGCGCACCAGGGACACATTGGCCCTCACCGCAAAACGGCCGTCCTGAAGCGCAAAAAACGGGGCCCAGGAGGTCTTCGGTGCATCGGGCGCATGTTCGGCCTGACGGTCGTAGTACATGGGCTCATAAAGCCGCTGTAGGAGCTCTGGGCATTCGGCCAGCAAACGGTTGTGCAAGGTGTAGAGGCTACAGAACCGGCTCAACCCGCCTTCAAGCGCCGGATGCTTGCAGAGCAGACCAACATAGTCTGGCGGCCTGACGCCGAAGGCATTGTCCACGTGAAACACCAGTTCCACATTGGTGGCCGAGCCGCGTACGCCATATTGCCAGGCCTTGCCCGTGTCCGTGACGTCGTAGAGCACCGTGCCGTCCCATTTCTGCGCCACCGGGAGACCGAAGAACTGGCCGATCACCCAGAAACAGCCCAGCATAACCTCTTCCGGGTAGTCATCCATTGGCAAGCGGTCGAGCACTACAAAGCCCCGCCCCTCGTCCATGATCGCTTTGGCCCGCCCCGCCACGGCTCTGAGGGCCTTGAGCTTGAATTCATCACGCGATCTGAGGATCACCGGCAGGGGTTGGCGCGCCATTTGATCGGCCATCTGCCGGACCTCGGCCAATGCGTCCGGGCCGAGCGTAACCAGCCAATCCTCATCGGCCACATCCGCAGCGACCCAGGACCGATCCTCGCCAATTGGCGTCCCCGGAAAGGGGGTCACTTCCCTGCTCAAATCCAGCGCGGCCAGGGCCATTTCGGATCGTCCTCACCTGTTGATCTGTTCATTGGCTCAAAATCTATCCCCTCCCTGAATGGCTGCCAAGGCCCAGACGGGGGTCCTGAAACAAACTCGTAACAATAGAAACCTTTCCAGCAATCAGGATCAAACGTTGAAACGTCATTCTCCCCCTCAACGACGCGCACGGAAGGAGCGCATCACAACCAACACTTTCCTGGAGGAAAACAAAATGACCAAGACGACCAAAACGTTCGCCGCCGCCATCGCCATGACCGCCGCATTGGCGTTCACCGCCACCACGGCTTCGGCGGAGAAGATCGCCAACCTGAGCTCAGGCGCCTGGAAAGGCGGGGCCTACACCAGCAACGCAACCGGCAACTTCTCGCACTGCGCTGCCAACGCCCGCTACAAGAGCGGCGTGGCTCTGCTCTTCTCCGTCACCCACGATCGCCAATGGTCCATGGGTTTCTTCAACGAGCACTGGGATCTGACGCCGGGCCGTAAATACCCGGTCCGCTACCAGGTCGACAGCGGGCCCATCATGAAAGGCATCGCTACAGCCAAGAACCGGAAAATGGTGCAAGTGCACCTGCCACCGAAAGACCGCATGTTCCGCCACTTCAAGATCGGCCACACGCTGAAGGTGGCTGCCGACAACCGGGTCATGCGCTTCAAGTTGACCGGCACAGACCGGATGCTCTCCAAGCTCTACCGCTGCGCCACCCACTTTGCGCGCAAAACCGGCAAGGATCCGTTCTCCAGCGTGGGCTTCACTTACGACTAGGCACCTGTTTCACCTGCCGTCGCGGAGAGGCACGCCTTCGGGCGTGCCTTTTCTCTTAGCCAAACCCCACTTTCAGAAGCTCAGCCAGCAATGGATGGGGATATTTACGGCGCACGGACACCGCATAGAAGGGCTCGACAATGTCCAGCTCAAACGGCGCCGTCTCCAGCATACCGGTGCGGATCTCATCGGCCAAAACGATGGGTGGAGCAATGGCGAGCCCTGCCCCATCGCGCGCCAAGAGCCGCACCATCGCCATATCATCCACCAGGGCCGCGATCCGGGGCGTCACGCCCAGCCTGGAGATTAACCCCTCAAACCCCGACCTGATCGCACTGTCCGTAGGCACGATGAGGGGCTCGTTGGACAAGAGATCGACAAGGCTGGAATGGCTAAGCATCTCCGGGCGCCCGTGAATGCCTACCGACTGTTCGGCAATCCGCTGCGAGGCAAACTCTGAGCCCTGCTCGCCTTGAGGAGCCTCGGTTGTCAGCACCACATCCAACGAGAGAGATCTGAGGCCATCCAGCAAAACCGGCGTGTTGCCGGACCTCAAGACGACATCCACTTCACCATGGGCAATGGCCGGGCGCAGGAACATCATCTGGAAGTTCCGTGACAGGGTGGACAAAGCCCCAACCCGCAGGGCCGGGTAGGCGGCATTGGTCTGCGCCAACGTTGCCAGCAGTTCATCGCCCACATCAAAAATCCTGTCGGCGTGATCCAGCGTCATGTGCCCCACTTCCGTGAGCACCAACCCGCGCCCCACCCGTTCAAAGAGCGCATGGCCAAGTCGGGCTTCGAGGGTTTTGATCTGGCTTGAAAGCGCCGATTGCGAGACGTTCAACCGCTTCGCGGCACGCCCCAGATTGCCTTCGCGCGCCACCTCCCGAAAATGCTTCAAATGATGATAGTTCAACTGGCTCATTGTTCTATTTTATAGAACGAAACTAGATAAAAGATATAATTTTTATCGAAAGCGAGATCTCTTATCTACCGCGGTTAAGGAGACAAGGAGACCCACATGGAGATGATCGCCGACATTGCGGCCACAGTGGTGAGCCAGTTCCAGAAACCCACTTTGGCGTTTCTGATAGGCGGCATGTTGATCGCCGCATTGGGCAGCAAGCTTGAGATCCCCGCGGCAATCTACAAGTTCATCGTGGTGTTGCTCTTGCTCAAAGTGGGGATGGGTGCAGGCATCTCCGTGCGCGAGGCTGACTTTGTCTCCCTCATTGTTCCCGCCGTGGGCGCGGCCATCCTTGGCATTGCGATTGTGCTCTTCAGCAGCAAAGCGCTCTCCAGATGGCGCGGCGTCTCCCCACCCGATGCGTTTGCCACCGCGGGCCTGTTCGGCGCCGTTTCAGCCTCCACCCTTGCCGCTGGCATGGCCATGCTGGATGCAGAAGGCATCGCTTATGAGGGCTTTATCGGCGCGCTCTACCCGTTCATGGATGTGGCCGCCTTGGTGACGGCCATCGTATTGGCCCGCCTTTCATCTCAACGCAGCGCGGCCGCAGCGCCTCAAGGCTCAGGCGCGGCCACGCTCACCATGGGGGGCGGGTCCGGCGGTCTGCCGGTGGAGGGATTTGAGGGCAGTGCGATCAAAGACATCCTGGTGGACACGTTTCGCAGCCCGGCCATTTCCGCCCTCATGCTGGGAGCGGGCTTGGGCCTCTTTGCGCGTCCCGACGGGGTCTATGAGGGCTTCTATGCTCTCCTGTTCCAGGGCCTCTTATCCATCCTCATGCTGATCATGGGCATGGAAGCCTGGGCGCGGCTCGCAGAGATGCGGCGCGTGGCGCACGCTTACATCCTGTTCGGTCTGCTGGCGCCTGTGACGCACGGTCTGCTGGGCTTCGGTGTGGGACTCATCGCCCATCACCTGACGGGCTTCTCAGCCGGCGGTGTGGTGCTGCTCGCGGTGATGGCGGGATCGAGTTCGGATGTCTCAGGTCCCCCAACCATGCGCGCTGCATTGCCTGAGGCCAATCCATCGGCTTATGTGGGAACGTCCACCGGCATTGGCACACCCGTGGCGATCTTGTCCATCCCGCTCTACATGGCCCTGGCGAGCTGGCTTATCGGGAGTTGAGGAGAAGCGCCTTAAGCCTCGGCGTCTTCCAGCACGCCGGTCTTCAGCTCTTCCAGCTTGGCCTCCGCCTGCTCACCATGCTCCGGCTTCAAATACTGGCGGATCTTGGCGATGGCCAACGCCACCACGGCCGCATCGTCAGTAAAACCCAGAACAGGCAGCAGATCCGGCATGGCATCCGTTGGGAGGATGAAATAAGCGAGAGCCGCCAGCAGAACGCCTTTGGCATGCATCGGCGTTTCCGGGTCGCGGGCGCAGTAGTAGAGCGCCAGGGCATCCTTCGCAAACGGAACATGGGCCGCATAGCGCCCCATTTTGCCCCAGAACCCTTCGTCCACTGACTTCTGGTTCTCAGCCATCACCTCAGGCTTTACCGATTCTTCGTCCCTCGGTGCATAGTCCGGCTCAGTTTCCGGCGGTGTTTTCCTAGTGCCTGCGGCCATCGGGTCCTTGCCTTCTGAGAACGCCCTGATCTACATAGTCTTCCAATATATGGGGTCTCTGGCGCTGCTGCACAAGTTTGCCGCCAAAACCGGCCCTTTTCCTGAAAAACGAGGGTTAAATGAAGATAGATGGGTCAATCAGTGCCATTGTGACCGGTGGCGCGTCGGGACTGGGGGAAGCCACCGCACGGAATTTGGCCGCAGACGGAGCAAAAGTGGCTCTCTTCGACCTCAATGCAGAGCGCGGCGAAGCGCTGGCCGCCGAAATCGGCGGGCTGTTCTGTGAGGTGGACGTAACTGATGAGGCAAGCGTCGATGCAGGCCTCGCCAAAGCACGCAGCGCCCATGGCCAAGAGCGCATCCTGGTGAACTGCGCTGGGATCGCGATCGGCCGCAAGACCGCTGCCCGCGACCGCAAGACGGGCGAAGCGGTAGCCCACGACCTCGCCTCCTTCAGCAAGGTCATTCAGATCAACCTGATCGGCACCTTCCACATGATGGCCAAGTGCGCTGCCGGCATGCTCAATGCTGAACCCATGGGCGATGACGGGGAACGCGGCGTGATGGTGAATACGTCTTCCATCGCCGGCGTTGAAGGCCAGATCGGCCAGGTGGCCTATTCTGCCTCCAAAGGCGGTGTTGCAGGCATGACCCTGCCGGTGGCCCGGGACCTTGCCCGCGACGGCATCCGATGCATGACCATCATGCCCGGCCTCTTCCACACGCCCATGTTCGACACCCTGCCCGACGAGGCACGCGATGCATTGGCGGCCACGGTGCCCTACCCCTCGCGTCTCGGCAATCCGGCCGAATATGCCGCCACCGTGCGCCACATCGTGGAGAACGTTATGCTCAACGGCTCAATCATCCGCCTGGACGGCGCCATTCGGCTTGAGCCCCGGTAATCTAAGGACGAATTTCCAAATGTCAGATCCAAAAATCAACAAGGTGGTGCTCGCCTATTCCGGCGGCTTGGACACCTCCATCATCCTGAAATGGCTGAAAGAAACCTATGACTGCGAGGTCGTAACCTTCACCGCAGATCTGGGCCAGGGCGAGGAACTGGAGCCGGCACGCAAAAAGGCAGAGATGCTGGGCATCAAAGAGATCTACATTGAAGATCTGCGCGAAGAGTTCTGCCGCGACTTCGTCTTCCCCATGTTCCGCGCCAATGCGGTTTATGAAGGGGTCTACCTCCTGGGCACCTCCATCGCCCGGCCGCTCATTTCAAAGCGTCTGGTGGAGATCGCGCACGAAACCGGCGCCGACGCCATCTCCCATGGCGCGACCGGCAAGGGCAACGACCAGGTGCGCTTCGAACTGGCAGCCTATGCCCTTGATCCGGGCATCAAGGTCATCGCCCCCTGGCGCGAGTGGGACCTGAAGAGCCGCACACAGCTCATCGATTTTGCCGAGAAACACCAGATCCCGGTGCCCAAGGACAAGCGCGGCGAAGCCCCCTTCTCCGTGGACGCCAACCTCTTGCACTCGTCGTCTGAGGGCAAAGTGCTGGAAGACCCGGCCATTGAGCCGGAGCCTTATGTTTACCAGCGCACCATCGCCCCGGAAGATGCACCTGATGAGCCCACCTATGTGGAGATCGGCTTTGAGAAGGGCGATGCAGTGTCCATCAACGGCAAGGCCCATTCCCCGGCCGAGCTCCTCACCGCCCTCAACGTGCTGGGCCATGACAACGGCATTGGCCGCCTCGATCTGGTGGAAAACAGGTTCGTGGGCATGAAGAGCCGCGGCGTTTACGAAACCCCGGGCGGCACCATTCTGCTCACCGCCCATCGGGCTATGGAATCGATCACGCTCGACCGCGGCGCTGCTCACCTGAAGGACGATCTCATGCCCCGCTACGCAGAGCTGATCTACAACGGCTTCTGGTTCGCCCCTGAACGCGAGATGCTCCAGGCCGCCATCGACAAATCCCAGGAGCATGTGGAAGGCACTGTGCGTCTGAAGCTCTACAAAGGCAACGTGATCGTCGTAGGCCGCGAAAGCGAGAAATCTCTCTACGATGATGCGCTGGTGACCTTCGAGGACGATGAGGGCGCCTACGACCAGGTGGACGCCAAAGGCTTCATCCGCCTCAACGCCCTGCGGCTGCGCACTTTAGGGATGCGGGACAAACGTTAGCCTTTTCTTCTTTGTTGCAATGCAACAATAAGCGGGTTACATGAGCCGCAACGTTTGACGACTGCGATTTTCAGCGCAGCGATTGGAACATTTATGTCTCTCAGAAACATCGCCATCATTGCCCATGTGGACCATGGCAAAACCACCCTCATTGACCGTCTGCTGGCGGAAAGCGGCACTGTGCGCGCCAATCAGCGCGTGGCCGAAAGGGCTATGGATTCCAACGATTTGGAGCGCGAGCGCGGCATCACCATCCTGGCCAAGGTCACATCGATCCTGTGGCAGGACACCCGAATCAACATCGTGGACACGCCCGGCCACGCCGATTTTGGCGGCGAG